>JBDTHH010000018.1:0-12268 GCA_039937055.1 Ktedonobacteraceae bacterium
ACCTGTTGTATACTACTCTTGCCGTAAGGGCAGACATTCCTCGATAGCTCAATGGTGGAGCGACCGGCTGTTAACCGGTAGGTTACAGGTTCGAGTCCTGTTCGAGGAGCTATCGTGAAGGGCCACCATAGGCGGGTGGCCCTTTATCATTGGTAGCTATTGGGAGAAGTATGGCCCATGAGTCAGACGCGCATCGTGATCCGGCCCCTGCGCCTCGCCGACGCACAGGATATCTATGAATTGATGCATATGCCCAATGTCCTCTGGGGTACCTCGCTCCTGCCTTCGACCACGCTTGACCGCTGGCAGAAGATTATCGCGGGCTGGTTGGACGATGAGCGGGTCCATGTGTTTGTGGCCGAGATCGACAAGAAGGTCGTGGGCAGCATCAATCTGACCATTGGCGAGGGACGCGAGCGGCACGTGGGCGCTATCGCCATGGCCGTCCACGACGCGCACCAGGGTCAGGGCGTGGGCCGGCTCCTGCTGCTCACGATCATCGACCTGGCGGATAACTGGCTGAACCTGCCCCGGCTCGAATTGGATGTGTACGTCGACAATGAGTCAGCGATCCACCTCTATCAAACCTTCGATTTTGAGATCGAGGGGCGCAAACGCCGTAATGTCTTCCGGGGCGGCGTCTATATCGATAGTTATAGTATGGGCCGCCTGCATTCCCAGGCGCAGCTTCAGCCGGCGGTGCCCTCAGAATCGTAGGAACTCCAGGTGGCAGAGAGAACGAATATCAATTATCGCTACTTCTTCCAAAAGCTGTTGGAGGCTATGCCCTGGCCGGTGCTGGTCATTGACCGCGCGCTCTCCATTCAGTACTATAATCAGCAGGTCGCGCCCCTGTTTGGGACCAGCCAACTGCTGTGGCAGATGAATCTGGAGCAGCTTGTCCCTGACCCGGCGATCATCCAGCTTGTGCGTGAGAGCATTCAGACGGATAGCCCGCGTTATGGGGAGCATGATAACGAAGCGCGCGGACCCACCTGGAAGATCTCGGTTACTCCCCTTGAACACAGGCCGTTTGCCAATTCCAGGGAGGGCGAGCTGGAGCAGGGCGCGCTCATGGAGCAGCCGCTGCCGCCCTACCGCTATTTTGCTGTGGCCATCGAAGATCTCTCCGAGCTGCGCCGCCTGGAACGCGTGCGCCGCGACTTCATCGCCAACGTCTCCCATGAACTCCGCACGCCCCTGGCCTCTATTCGCCTGCTGACCGAGACGCTGGAGGACGCGATAGATACCGATCCCGATAAGGCACAGACCTTTGTCGAGAAGATTGAGGTGGAGGTGCATTACCTTTCGGGCCTGGTGGCGGATCTGCTGGAGCTCTCGCGCATCGAGTCGGGCCAGTTGCCGATGGCGATTGAGCCTATGGAGGCGGAACAACTGGTGTGGGAGGCCATGGCGCGCCTGCTGTCCCAGGCTCAGCGACACCGCGTGAAGCTCGGCACCGAGATACACGATGGCAGGACGCGGGTCGCGGCCGATAGCAGGCAGATCGGCCGCGTCCTGGTCAATTTGCTGCACAACGCCATCAAATTTACGCCCTCCGGCGGCGAGGTTATCCTGGGTACCATGCTCCTGTCTGACGGGAAGACCCAGCGCTTCTTTGTGCGCGATACCGGCGTAGGCATTCCGGCTGAAGACCTGCCTCGCATCTTTGAGCGCTTCTATAAAGTAGATCGCGCGCGCTCAAAAGTCGATTACATCGGCGGGGGCGGTCGCGGCAGCGGCCTGGGTCTGGCGATTGCCCGCCATGTCGTCGAGGCCCACGGCGGGCGCATCACGGCCGAGAGCAATATCGAGCAAGGCAGTACCTTTGCGTTTACGCTCCCGGTCGCCGCGCAGACAGCGCCTACAGCGCAATGATACGCAGATCGCTCACCCGCAGGACGGTCTGCTCTGTGCTTAGTCCAAGCGGCTCGTTCGAGAGCACATCTGTTTTGTCACTGCTCGCAGTGCCTATCTGCACGTCATCAACCAGCAGGCGTGCCTGGTTATCCTGAACCTCAACACGGTAGGTGTGCCACTGCCAACCAGGTTCGTAGTCGATCGGCATGCCGGTACCCGTTGTCGTCGAGCTGGTTGGGTCGATGAAGACCTGCGCCTGAGGGTGGCTCCCGTTTGGGCGCGGCTCTGTCCCTTTGAGATCACTCACTCCCGCCTGATACCCATCTCTCCCTGGCACTTTCTGTGTGAAGATGCTAAAATACCCTCCATTCTCATGCAAGAGTCGCACGACCTGGATATGTACTTCAATCGCGTAACTGGTCACCGTGAGCCTGTAGGGAACAAATATTGAGGCCATAGCCGGCGCATTCACCTCCAGTTGTCCGTGCATCACCTGCCAGCCTCCTGAAGCCTGCCATCCCGTAAGTCCATGCGACCAATCCGCCTGGTAGAGCACGGTCCCTCGCGGAACAGCGGCTATTGTTGGCCGCGGACTCGCTGCCGGCACGAGAGTTGCCGACGATGCCACGTTGGATTGCCCCGATGGAGCGGCCGGCACACAGCCCATGAGCGCGAGCATAAGCCCGCCAATAAAGAATAAACGCAAAACCCATTTCTGAGACATGCTATCTCTCCTTCCATATACGCATCCTCTGGGAAGCATAGAGGCGTGAAACTGTCAAAATGATATACGCCAGTTTTATAGGAAATATCTCATGTTTTGAACAGTACTCTTGTACCCGTTCAGCGATATCCCGTCTCATATATGCTATACTACATGTATGAATGAAGCGTACGTGGGAGGATGTGATCAGTGTCAATATTGTGGGATAAAGAGTTTGACTGCCCGGTGATCTCGTGCGTGATCTACCTGCTCAAAGACAGCGGGATCATCGAATCGCCGTTGATCAGGATACTGGAGAGCGGGCAGCCCAGCTACCAGTTTCACTTCCAGGTGATCAAGCTCTGGGAACTAAGCGCCGGATATCTGATGCAGGCGCATCTACCGGGTATTCTGGCATTGCTGCCCTTAACGAAGGATGGCAAGGGCCCGGCAGTTATTGAAGAGATGATCGTCCAGTTACAAGCCAGTGAGAAATAGCTGCGCTACGGAAAATGGTACTCGCGCTGATCGAGAAACGCTTTCCCAGGCTCCAGCGCATGGCTGAGAAGATGGTCTCTATGACCTCAGAGCCAGTGATCCTTGAACAGATGATTCTCAGCATCGGTTCGGCTCAGACGGTGGAGGAAGCCCTGACCGCCCTGCTGGAGAGCAGCGAGGATGGCAAGCATTAGAATTATTGAGGAGGCTTGTTCTGCTGCTCTCGCTGCTCCCTTTCCCGGCTCATGCGCAGGATCTTGAGCATGTACTGCTCGGAGTTCAGGTAGTAGGGGTTGCGTTTGATATACTTGCCGACGACTGAGATGGGGTGGAGCTTGAGCAGCTCGGCCACCAGGTTGGGCATCAATTTGCTGTGGTCGTAGTGCATCAGAGCAATGATGGGCGCGTTCTGAAAGGTAAAAACGGCGTCGGAGGCCGCCTCGTACTTCAATACCTGTTCAGGCGTGGCGATATCTTTGGTGAGCCAGTTCATATCGATGGAGATCCGCACGGCCTTCCAGCCTTCGCGCAGGGCCTGGGCTATGAAGGTTTGATGCGCGGAGAGTAAGAAATACGGATCAAAGCGTTTCCCATTGGCCAGGAACACCTCCCGCTCCTCGTACAATACCAACTGACCGGACTCCAGCAGCGCTTCCACATCTACCTGGAGCTTGCGCAGTTCCTCACGCAACTCGTTCACCTGGGCGGGAGCGGCAGCAAACATACACTTTTCTGAGGCTGAGAGCCCGACCCGCATCAGGCGCGCTGTCACACCTGGAATTTCTGTTACCTTGCTATAGAGTTGACAGATGTGCGATCCGGGAGGTATTCGCTCAGTCTTGCCTTCAACGCTAAGATCCATGTCTACCTCCACGGTCTACTGTGGACTTGCGGGCCCGCCGTTCATCTCGCACACGCACGGCCCAGTTGTTGACACCCACGACAAAACAGCCAAGCAGGCCAAAGATGAGCGCACCCGATCCAAATACTAGCAAGACCATCGCGAGGGCCTTGTACAGGCTGCTCGCAACGGCTATAGATACTGGTAGTGCGCAGAGCGTCATAGAGAGGGGTATAAGGAGTATCCAGCCAAGCACCACTCGCAGCCCTTGCCTGATGGTAAGCACTTCATTTCCACTGTAAGGAAAAAGGATGCGCCGAAAAAGCGCGGAACGTGGTGGGTTCGGCCGGTTCTGCATGTGGCTATACTTTCCCTTTCTGTTGCCGGTACTGTTGTAACCAACGCTGTAAATGGACTTCGGCCTGATAGAGGATATGCACCTCGTTCTGGTAGGTCAGCACGCGGCAAGCTTCGTCCCAGGGGAACCATTGGACCTGGTCATACTCGTGATCGTGCAAGGCGATATCACCGCCAATGGCCTCCAACAGGAAGTGGCGCACCTGTTTATGGTAGCGTACCTGGTCGAGCGTGAACGAATAAGAGATGCTGCCGATGTAGGTAACCAGGCGTACCAGCAACCCGGTCTCCTCCTGGGCCTCGCGTATCGCAACCTGCTCAATGGTCTCGCCAGCCTGCGGGGTGCCTTTGGGCAAGGTCCAGATGCCGGCATGCCGGCGCCCCACAAGGACTATCTCGACATTCACGGAATTGTCTGTGTGGGGGTCGCCCGCCGTGAACTGCTCTTGCAGTATGTGCTGCTGCCCGGAGGAACGCGCGGGAGTGTGGTGGAAAACGACTCCCCCTGCTGAATACGCCCGCATCGTTCGGTATCGCTCCATGTCTCGTGCTGCTTCCTCTCTATACCACCACAACCTTCCCTGCTCTGCCTCCATATATTACGCACATGACAACATCTGTGCCGCCAGAGTGCAGCCCTCGTCATCATTATCGAGGAAGTATAGCGAATGCCTTGAAATGTGTCAAGACAGCAGGCGCTGAATGGCTTCCAGGTTTTTCGCCGGCGTCTCCGGCGGGATAGAGCAGCCCGGTGCAAGCAGGAAGTGCTGCCCACCCGTCAGCTCAATGGCCTTCTGTGCCTCTTCGCGCACCTGGCTGGGAGTGCCATTTTTCAAGGTGGTTTTCTCGCTGATGCCTCCCATTACCGCTTTGCCGGAGCGCTTCTTGCCCTCGCCAAGATCGGGATTGCCCTCAACTGTCGTGGCCCAGCTTAAGGCCTGCACCGGGTATTCCGACAGCAGGTCAAAGTAGATGTGCGAGCCGCAGTTGTGCAGGATGTTAAACTTGCTCCGGCTGCGAATGGCGTCCAGGAATTCCCGGTCGTACTGCTCGCCAAACTCGCGATACTGGTCCTGAGTGAGCATGCTCTCGCTGGCCCAGCCATTGGTGGCGTAGAAGATCCCGCTGGCTCCCTGCTCCATGCAGGCGATGGCGAAGGCGGTGAACGTCTCTAGAATCATGCGCAGCCCGGTGTGCAAGGCTTTTCGGTCATCGTGAATACTCTGCAGCACGGCTTCGTTGCTGTTGCCCGCCAGGTACTTCGCCACAGCCAGGGGGCAGAAGACGGTCTGCACAAAGTAGGCATCATAGCCGATGGAGTGATTAATGAGCTGCAGGGCCTTTAATTGCTCTCCCAAGACCCCCTGGTCCGGCTCCAGTGGGCGCAGGCGCCTCCAGTCGGCCGGACTTTTAATGGGGGTATCTTCAAAGATGGGCGCCTTATACTTCTCACCTGATGGCCGCACCTTCACATTCCAGTCCTCGACGTGATAGCTGGCGCGCGGGTTGACCTTCATGAAATCCCAATCGTAGCGCGTGAAGTTCTCGACCATGGCCTCTGTTAGCGCCTGCGCGCTCCACTCACGCTCAAAATCATGACCCCACATGCTCGCCGGCACCCGGTCCACCGGGTCGCCTCGTAGAGCTGCATCAACACGTTCTTTCTTGTTCAATGTGTTCTTCCTCTCATCCTGGAACGATGATCATCAAGTGTACGTTCGTCCCTACGCAATATGCGCGTCAATCTGGTAGTGTGCCAGCAGCGTCGTTTCCGCTGCATAGGCTGAGACAATGAGTATGACGCGCGTGACCTTTGTGCCAAATTCTGGTACTATGAGCGTTCCCTGTCCCGTGGCGAGATCAACGCTTACCCGGCTCACGCTGAAGTTCTGACCCTGGTAAATTAACGCCTGCATTTCGTAATGTTCTGGTAAGATGTTGTTCAAACGAATAAACCCATTGCTTACCCACCTGTTATCGCTGCTGCCCGCGTCCTGAAAATGCAGTTCTGGTATCTGCACCTGGTCAATCGCGAATCCTTGCAGGTTGACGGCGTCGTCCGTGACCTCCTCAAAGCGGATCTGGATTTTTTTACCCGCGTAGGGGGTCAGATCTACGCTCTCCTGTATCCACTGTGGCGTGTTCCCTCCCCCGCTTGTTCCTGTGTAGCCATGGCCCCAGTTGGCGCCGTTTGGATTGCTGTCGGTGGTGGCGGGCCCTTTCAAGGTTGTCCAGTTGGCACCGTCGGTTGAGACCTCGGCAAAGGCATAGTCGTAGTCGCGCTCCAGGTCGAACCAGGCGGCAAATTGGAGTGTTGCCTGCTTCCCCTTCAAGCTTGTGAGGTCGAAGCTACGGGTGAGAGTGCTGTCCATATTATCATATCGGTTGCTCCACCACTCGTTCGCAGCCTGGTAGGGGTCGTTTCCTATCACACGGATGGTGGGGGACCCTTTGAGACTGATCGCCAGCTTCCCATGGCGGCCCGTTGCCTTGAGATCGTAGTACTCGGCGGCATACTGGTGGACCGAGTCGCTTTCAGAGAAAGGGAAACTGCTGGCGCTATGCTGGGGCGTCAATCCTTGTAGGTGAATGGTCGGATAGCCGTATTGGCCGTGATCGATATTTGTATCTTGCACAAAGTTCGCGATATACCACTTTTCTATCACATCGTTGAAGCGATCCTGGTAGCCATGTTTTGCCAGGACATGATCAAAGTTAATCGGCGGTGATGCGGGGTCGCGCAGTAGTTCTTTCAGGATAGCATAGCCGCCGTAGTGTTCAGCGAAATAGTCCATGAAGAGGTACCCCGCGCCATAGTGGGCCAGGGCCATCGTCATATCGTCGGTCCAATCATTGATCTGCGTGTCTGGCTGCTGCAAAAAGCTCTGTTCGACGCCGCCGGATGAGTAGCCATTGATGTGCTGGGCCAGCACCGACATGCCTTCATTGGTCCAGCTCAGATCGACGGGGTGCTGGTACCAGTGGATCATGTGCTGGAATTCGTGGGCCAGAGTGCTATTATAGTCGGCGCTACCCGGAATAGTGCCCTCCAGGCTCACGTAGAACATCTCGCGCTCGTTGCTATAGGGATTGACGCTGGTGGGATACTCGTCCTCGGATGAGAAGTAGCCGCCGACGCCTCGGCCTAGCCCTATGGCGTTGAGGATCGTCAGGTGAACATCATCATCGATGCCAGGCGACCATTCGCTGCCGTAGGTCGCGCGGTCGGTCGGATAGATCTGCGTTTCAAACGTAGTGGCGGATGATTGGAGCGCCGCCAGGTTCGCGCTTTGCCCATCCTGGACGTACATATAGACGTGGGGGGTGATGTAGACCAGCTTCGCGTGGATGCGTGTGTAACGCCGCGTCTCCAGGTTGCTAAGCCAGAAGGCATCCTCCTGCCCCACATGTTCGTTGAGGGGCGTGGTCCGTCCAACATGGGGGATGGGCGCGGGCGTATGCAGCTTGAGCCGCCGGGCGAGGCTATACAGGTCTCGCAAGGGATGCGGCGTCAGGAGCAGGACTTGTTCGGTTTGCAGCAAGTTTTGCAGGCTCTGCGGTGTGGGTGATGGCAGGTTGCTCCCAGGGTCAAGCGAGCCGGTGGGGGTCGCGCTGCCCGTGCTCAGGCCACCGAATGGCGCGCAGGCTGTGAACAACCATGGCGAGATCAAGATAGTCCAGGTGAGTAGGAGCGCTCCCCATAGCATAGACGGGGAGTGTCGCCGCCGAGCCTGTTTGTGCATAGTGCTAGCCCTCCAGTTCTTTAAAGCGATATCCTACACCTCGTTCGGTCAGGATGTATTTCGGGTGCGCGGGGTCCTGCTCGATTTTCTGGCGTAGGTAGGTAATGTACAGGCGTAGATAGTGCGCCTCGTCGCGGTACTCGTGGCCCCAGACCTTGGAGAGTAGCGTTTCATGCGTCAGGAGCCGCCCAGCGTTATTCACCAGGTGGTACAGCAGGCGATACTCGGTGGGGCGCAGGACAACCTTGTGATCGCGCACGATCACCTCGCGGCGCGAAAAGTCGATCTTCAGGTCGGGATCGACCACAATCTCTGTTTTGCGCGCGGGCGCCGGCATAAACGCGCGCCGCAGCAGCGCCCGGATGCGGGAGAGCAGTTCACGCGGACTGAATGGCTTGGCGATATAATCGTCGGCTCCCAGGTCCAGCCCGCGTATGCGGTCCTGCTCGTCCTGGCGGACCGTCAGCATGATCACAGGCACCGTCGACACCTCGCGGATATGGCGCAGCGTCTCAAACCCGTCCATTTCGGGCATCATCACATCCAACACTACCAGGTCCGGTAGATTCGCGCGCACTTGTTCCAGGGCCTCCACGCCGTTGCTCGCTTCCAGCACACGGTAGCGCTCCAGCTCCAGGTTCATGCGCAGCAGGTCGCGGATGCGTGGCTCGTCATCCACGATCAGAATGCTCATATCGCGCTGGTCAAATGCTTCTTTCTCCATGGATTTCCCGCCTGTGGGAACCTGCGACTTTTAAGCGCAGGGGGAAACAGGCGCTCCTTTCGGGCTGGGTGGGGGTGGGGACAGCCTTGCCCCCATCCGATAGCTATAGCCATCGAGTCGCTGCTGCATGTGACAAGAGCGATGAGCCACATCAGCTACCTTGCCTGTTGTCGTCTGGATCGTGAAGTACCCACTGGCTTTGACGGCAACGCGTCCGACGTGCGTTCCTCGCCTGGCTCCCTGTGGCACCACTGCCCGCACGAGATCGCCCGTCTGGTAGCCAAAGTAGCGTTTCTTCCGCTGGCGATGGCCGCGAGGAAAGCCGTGCTTGTCCACAAGCATCATGCGCCGATGGCCTCGCCCGTTGGCCTCAATCAGCAGGGGCACGACCTGCCCCGTCTGGAGTACGTCTGGGGTCGAGGCCTCCACACAGGCTGCATCTAGCCTGTGTGTTTTCGGTAGGTGCTGCTTCGCTCGGTTATATTTGGTGCGCCCCCCTGAGCCTGTTTCCATAGGCAAGCCGGTGGCTGTGAGGCGCTCATACAGGCACCACCGCGTGGCATTGACGGCAGTCGCATCCCGCAGAGGGGCCTTCGCGTGTGCCAGCAGACGCGCGAGCCGCGGGGGATCATGGGCCAGGAACTCCCTGATATCCTGGGTTCCCTTCGCCCGGTTGCAGGGCATACAAGCTAGGGTGAGATTGCTGAGGCGATTGGTACCTCCTTTTGCCCTGGGATGCACATGTTCTACCTCCAGTGGCACGTTCTGCGCATCACAGTAGGCACACGTGCGCTCCCACTTCTCCAGGAGAGATTCGCGCACTTCGTAGCCGAACAGATCGCCTTGTTGGTACTGCACGCCGCTGATCTCCGGGTTCTCCAGCTTTTGCAGGTCGAATCGGACCACCTCCTGGGAAAGGGCGGTGATGGCGCACAGCCGGCACAGCCGCTTGACCCAGGAGAGGATATTTTCAACGCGGCTCAGCAGGGATGGGGGGAGCCACCCCTTCTGCCGGCGACGATTGGCAAAGCGAGGCGCTCGATATCTGGTGCGGCGGTGTCTGCGGCCGCGGCGCACCCGTCGGCGCGTCTCCAGGGCTGCTCTGACCTCAGATCCCCGATGGGAGAGTTCTGCCGCCCACACCACTTCGCCTGTCGCATCATCAACGAGGGCGAGTCCGGTGGTCCTGGCCCCAGGGTCAATCTTCAGACGTACTGGCGCAGGAGCAGGGGTCTCGACCTGCCGCTTGAGAATGATCACAAAGGGGTAGCGCCTGAAGACGGCGGCTTTGCCCTCCGCGAGCAACCGCCGCGCCCGCCCCGGATGCACGGGTTCAAGGGGCTGCTGCTTGGTATCGATGACAAAGACTTTTGACATGTGTCGTTCCTTCTTGTGCCCGTTGCCGGGCCTCCGCTTGCGCGGGTAATGCTCACCTCGACGAAGTTACCGGGCGGTACTTTCTGCTCCGCACTGGCTTCACCCGTTCCACCTGTTTAACAGAGCAGTTCTAGAGCTTCAGGCTGGTGAAGCACCCGAAGGTAGGTTCTGCAACACTTCCCGATAACGGAGGCTATGTTTCAAGCCTGGGTCTGCTCATGTCTCGGGCCTGTGAGCAACGCGAACGCTCCTCACAAGCCCCGCATTCAATGCGGGGGTACATGACTAAAACACCACCATCGGTAAAAACGCTTTCTCCTTACGAGGGAGACTGAACAAAAAGGTTGATCCCTCGTGCAGCGTGCTCTCAACCCAGATACGCCCGCCGTGCGCCTCGACGATAGCGCGACAGATGTACAGGCCCAGCCCTGCCCCTGGCTTGCTCGTGACCGCCTGGTCGCTGGAGCGGTGGAAGCGCTCAAAAATCTGCGCCTGGTCGCGCAGCGAGATGCCCATGCCCTGATCGCTGACGCTGACAATCACCTCTTCACCGATGGTGCGGCAGGCGACGGTCACGGCGCGCTGGCGCGGCGAGTACTTGACGGCGTTATCGAGCAAGTTTTGCAACACCTCCTCGACCCTGTCGCGGTCGGCCATCACCAGCGGGAGCTTCTCAGGGATATCCAGCGTCACACTCACCTGCGGACTCCTCGTGCCGAAACGCCTGACCACGCCCTCTATCAGTCGCCCCAGATCCAGCGGCACAATCTCCATCTGCAAACCACCGGCTTCGATGCGCGAAGCGTAGAGCAGATTGCCCACCAGTTTATTTAAACGGTCCGCCTCTTCCTCCATGGCTATCAGGCGCGCGCGCAGCGTCTGGCGATCAAACTCGGCGTCCGTACGCGCCAGCGTCGAGGCATAGCCTTTGATGATGGCGATAGGCGTCTGCAACTCGTGCGAGATCACCGAGATGAACGTTGAACGCTGCTCCTCCTGCTCGCGCTCGCGTGTGATATCGCGCACATTGAGGATGCCGTTCATCGGTTCGCCTCTGGCTGAATACACGCACGATGTGGTGACGCTCACGATAAAAAGCTGTCCATCGCGCGCCGTGATCAGCATCTCGCGATTGCTGACCGGTTGCTCGGCGAAGGCCTGCAAGATCGGTGAGTTTTGCAGGCCCAGGTCGTTCCCCTGGCGATCCTTCGGGCGCAGGACTTCGTAGTAGAAGCGTCCCAGTACCTCGCTCTCCTGCCAGCCCGTCAGCCGCTCCATCGCGGGATTGAAGTCGATGATGCGCAACGCGCTGTCCACGGTCAGGATGCCCTCTGCGCTGTGCTGGAAGATTGCTGCCAGCCTCTCCTGCCCCTTAAGCAGCGCCTGCGATTTCAAGGCGAAGCGTAAGCCGGCCGTGAGCTGCGCGCGCAACAGGTACAGCGCCTCTTCGCTCTGCTCCAGACCAGAGGTCGTGCCCGCCGCCCTCAGGTAATGCAGTGTTCCCAGTACACCCGCCTGGTCGTGAAGGAATAAAGCGCAATGCTCAACTCCTGCTGGCGCAGCCTCGTGGTCGTACTGCCGGCCGCCGTTCATCTCGCTGGCATCGAGCGTGAGTTGCTCTATCAGAGACGTAGTAAGCGTCCCGGTGACGAGCGGGCGCGCCGAGGTCGGCAGCGTTCCTTGCTTGACATTGGTTAACAAGGTGGACAAGGCCGCGTTGCTCAGCCGGTATAAAGTATACTCCTCACTGCTTTGTGGGTCAAAGGCTTCATTTGCTACTACAAACGCGCCAGCTTCGCCGCGCAGCAGTCGAATGGCACTTCCAATGAGAATGGTCAATTGGTCATGCACATCCTCGGATTGTTGCGTCAGGGACCAGGACATTGCAGGCTCCAGGTAGAAGGTTGGAAACTTCGTACTTGTCAGCGCTAGATGATGCTGCTATTGTAACACAAAATCTCGCATAAACAAAATTGAACCCGCGTAGGGGCGATGAGGATTGGGCGTGTGGTAGAATCAAACAATTGACCCGATCAAACAAGATAGCAGGACACGACACTATGCATTTCGATATCTTCACGCTCTTTCCCGCTATGTTCGAGGGGCCATTAAGCGAGAGTATCCTTAAGCGAGCGCGGGAGCGCGAATTGCTGAGCATCGCGTTG
>JBDTHH010000019.1:0-4287 GCA_039937055.1 Ktedonobacteraceae bacterium
GCGCCCAGGTAGTTCCCGATATGAATGTTGCCTGTTGGTTGAATGCCAGAGAAGACCCGCTTCTTCACGGGCCGGTGCGTTCCGGTGCTGGCCGTTTGCGGTTTCAGATCTTGATGTGTGCTGGTAGACATCGCTCAAACCTCCCTCTCAGTGCTGAAAAAGCCATAAAAAAAACGCCTCTCTCCCCCAGAAGGGACGAGAAGCGCGAAGCTTTCGTGGTGCCACCCTGATTCAGACTATCTGGTCGTCAAGCCGTGCCTGAAAGAGCAGATACTCCCTTATTGCCGGATACACGATGATATCCTGTCCTCGGTAACGGGGGACGCGCCGCATTGCTGCTACTGCCGCTGAAGCTATGCTCCAGCAGGTTCACGCTATGGCTCCCAGGCCCATTCTACGACTGCTTCGGTGCCGGTTTCCACCAATTCCCGATTCTCTGTAACCTCACGAGGCCGTATACTCTTCCTGGTCTTAGCTTTCACTATTGTATTGTTGTGAGTATACAGGGCAATATGCGCTCTGTCAAGTGCTGTAAATGCGAAAACTGATCCGCGTAGGGGCGATGGTTTGCCTCGCCCACCTAGGCCTACGCGGATCAGGCCTGATGCGAAAACGCGACTCTTGACTTTCGGGCAAACACAGGTTATTATTCGTTTATCTTGTTTTAGGGGGTACCATTTATCATGCCTTCAACCACAACTACGGTGTTGCTACACGAGGTGAGTTGGGTCTAAACTGAACACGGTCGTTTTCACGCGGGTCAGCGCTATGATTTCGCTCTCATAAGTACGACCATAAGACTGCTTTTTCGCTCTTCACAACCAGCCCACTTCGCCTCATAGGGCTCCTTTTGCCTGCCTGCTCAGCGCCCGCAGCCGCAAATTGCCTCCCGTTCAGCATCACCGCTCTCCACCACATATAGCCATATCCCATCGTGGGCTATCGGGCTATCCTCTGTTTCTAGCGAGTTGAGAATATGCTGCACACATATATAGGTGTACTCATGTTCCGCAAAATGCACCTGCAACGCTTTCGAGCAAAAGGAAGAAAATAGGTTTATGCACCCTTTTCAGACACTGAATCGTTACTGGCGGCTGTTGGCTCACTACCTGCGGCCCCAGTGGCTGTGGATGAGCCTGCTGGCTGTGATCCTGTGCGCCACCATTTGTGTACAGGTGGTCACGCCATTGGTGGCGAGCCGCTTCATCGATCAGGCCACCTCTGGCGGGAATCTGGGCGATCTGAGCATCCTGGCGCTGCTGACCATGGGTCTGGCTCTGGCGGGCCAGGGCCTGGCGGTCGCCGAAACCTACGTGGCCGAAAATGTGGGCTGTGCGGCCACCAACACGCTACGCGCCGACCTTGTTGCCCACTTGCTGCGGCTGGATGCCACGTTTCACACGGCCCATACGCCGGGCGAGTTGATCGAGCGGGTGGACGGTGACGTGGCCACCCTGGCCCGCTTCTTCTCACGGTTTGTAGTCTATGTG
The DNA here is from genome assembly GCA_039937055.1 of Ktedonobacteraceae bacterium. Classification (GTDB taxonomy): domain Bacteria; phylum Chloroflexota; class Ktedonobacteria; order Ktedonobacterales; family Ktedonobacteraceae; genus JALYTT01. Next base: position 1,491 of record JBDTHH010000019.1, read on the forward strand.
CTCGGCAACGGCGTCTTGCTGGTGGGCGTGCTTGGGCTGCTCTATCACGTGGACTGGCGGGTAGGCCTGGGGATGAGTGCCTTTGTTGTGCTGGCCCTGGCAGCCATGCTGCGTATCCGCGTCGTCGCTACACCCTCCTGGGCTGCGGAGCGCCAGGCCAGCGCCGATTTCTATGGCTTTCTGGGCGAATACCTGGCCGGCCTGGAGGATATCCGCTCCAGCGGGGCTGGCGCCTTTGTGCTGCGCCGCTGCGCCGAGGTAATGCGGTCGTGGCTGGCTGTGACGCGCAAGGCGCAGATGTGGGGCTATGGCATGAGCGCCACCAGCCTGGGACTGTTCGCGCTCGGCACGGCGGCCGCCTTTGCCTTGAGTGCCATGTTGTTTAAGGCAGGCACGCTGACCATCGGCACCGTCTATCTGATCTTTCAGTGTACCGAGATGCTGAGCCAGCCCACCGAGCAGATCCGCAACGAAGTGCAGGACTTGCAACAGGCTGATGCTAGCATAGCGCGTGTCGAGGCGCTTCTGAGTACAGCGCCGCGTGTGGTCGATGGGCCCGGCGACGCGCTGCCGCCAGGCCCGCTGGCGGTAGATTTGGACGGTGTCTCATTTGGCTACGTGCAGGATGCCCCAGTCTTGCGCAACGTCAGTGTGTCGCTTTCACCGGGTCGCGTGCTGGGTGTGGTGGGACGCACAGGTAGCGGGAAGACAACGCTGACGCGGCTGCTCCTGCGCTTCTACGATCCACTGGCTGGCGTTGTGCGCCTGGGGGGCGTGGATCTGCGCGCGGTCCGCCTCGCGGCGGTGCGCGCGCGCATTGGCCTGGTCACCCAGGAGGTGCATCTCTTCCAGGCCAGTGTGCGTGACAACCTGACCCTCTTCGACGACCGCGTGCCGGATGAGCGAATTAGCGCCGTGCTGGACACCCTGGGTCTGGCCAGTTGGCTGCGGGAGCTGCCGCGCGGGCTGGACACTGCACTGGGGGCCGGAGGCGCTGGGCTCTCCGCTGGACAGGCCCAGGTGCTGGCCTGCGCACGCGTCTTGTTGGGCGACCCCGACCTGGTGATCCTGGACGAGCCATCCTCGCGCCTCGACCCGGTCACGGACCGGCTGGTGCATACGGCGCTGGGCCGGTTGCTTGAAGGCCGGACCGGCATCATCGTGGCGCACCGGCTGGCCACTCTCGCCTACGCCGACGACATTCTTGTCCTGGAGGACGGGCAGGTATGCGAACACGGACCGCGACTTGCTCTTGCTGCCGACCCCACCTCGCGCTTTGCCGGGTTGCTGCGGGTCGCTACTGAGGAGGTCACCCTATGAAGCCACTCCCGACCTGGCGCTACATGATAGCCATGGCCCGCTACAGGCCCTGGCTCTACCTGCTCCACGCGGTGTTGTGGGGCACGTTTAACGCGTCGTCGCTCCTGGTGGGGCTGATCGCCCGCGCCTTCTTCGATACGCTCACCGGGCAGGCCCATCTACCCGGTGGCACGACGGGCCTGATCGTACTGCTGGTGGTGCTCGCCGTGAGCCGTGTGGCCGTGTACCTCACCGCTGGCTTTGTCGAAATCAGCATGCGCTTCACGATGAGCGGGCTGCTGCGCCGCAACCTGCTGTGGCATGTCCTGGAGCGGCCAGGGGCCCATGCTCTGCCCTACTCCATAGGCGAGACCATCAGCCGCTTTCGCGACGATGCCTATGATGGCGAGGACAACATGGATTGGGCCGACGAGATTGTGGGCCAGGGCCTGTTTGCCGTGGGAGCGTTCCTGCTGCTCCTGTCTATCGATGCTCGCATGACCCTGGTGGCCATCCTGCCCCTGGTGGTCGTGACGATAGTAGCGCGGCGAGCGAGCGCCGCGCTGGGCCGCTACCGTGCAGCCAGCAGCGAGGCCACCAGCCAGGTCACTGGAGCCATCGGCGATATCCTGGCGGCGGTGCAGACGTTGCAGGCCGCCGGCGCCGAAGAGCGAACCGTGGCGCGCTTCCGGCGGCTGAACGAGGAGCGCCGTACAACCATGCTGGCTGATCGCGTGGCGACGCGGGCTCTGGATGCCATCACGGCCACCACAGTGAGCGTGGGCACGGGTCTGATCATGCTGCTGGCCGCTGGCAGTCTGCGCGGTGGCAGCCTGACAGTGGGCGACTTTGCTCTGTTTGTCTCGTACCTGGGCTTTATCGCCGACTTTACCTCCGGGCTTGGCAAGTTCCTGGCCCACTACCGGCAGACCGGCGTCGCTTTCGCACGCATGAACGTCTTGTTGGGTGCTGCTCCGCCGGCTGCGTTGGTGGCGCCCACCCCGCTGCACCTGCGCGGCCCCCTGCCCGCCGTGCCGCCTCCAGCGCGCAGCGCGACCGATCGGTTGACCCTCGTGGAGGCGCGGGGGCTGACCTATCGTCACCCGCAGTCGGGGCGCGGGATCGCCGGGGTGGACCTGCGCCTGCCGCGCGGCACCCTGACGGTCGTGACGGGGCGCGTAGGCGCGGGCAAGACAACGCTCCTGCAGGTTCTGCTAGGCTTGTTGCCCCAGGATGCGGGCGAGATCCGCTGGAATGGCCACGTCGTGGACGACGCGACTTCCTTTCTTGTGCCACCGCGCGCGGCCTACACGGCACAGGTGCCGCGCCTGTTCAGCGAGACGTTCAAGCAGAATATCCTGCTGGGGCTACCCGATGATCCTATGACTCTAGCCGCTGCCGTGCGGGGCGCCGTCCTGGAGCACGACGTGCAGGCGCTGGAGGCGGGGTTGGAGACGCCGGTGGGCACCCGCGGCGTCAAGCTCTCCGGTGGCCAGGT
>JBDTHH010000020.1:0-11566 GCA_039937055.1 Ktedonobacteraceae bacterium
GCTATCGCCCCGGCCGCGCAGGTCGAAGGCAAAGACGCGATGGTCGCGCGCCAGTTCATCGGCGAACGCCTGGAAGCAGAAGGCATTGGCCGTCAGGCCATGCAAGCACACGATGGGGGGTCCCTGCGCTCCCCATTGCAGGTAGTGAAAGGTGAGGTTGCCAGCCTTAATGGACGCATCACGAATGGGGGGTGTCATTATCATCATCGGCTCCTCGCTCTTGAAATAAGCGCCACTTGTCTGTCATGGCCGCGATCAGTGGCGGCCCCTCAGCATAGCGTTGCTGGGAGGTGCGCCATTCAGCGCGACCTTGATGATGAGAAATCACGTTTTGCCATAACACCTCACGCGCGATGCGCGTGTAGCGCTCCACCTCCGGGGCGAAGAGCAGGGCGTGCTGGCGATCCTCCAGGTAGAAGTAGTGGCCGCGCGTGGCATACCAGCGGCGTATATCTTCTTGAGAGTGCGCAACCTCGCTATGAATGGCTGTGGCCAGGTCATAGGAGGACGCGCCAAAGGGAATACAGTGGAGGTGGGCGTGAAAGACGGTCTGCCGGAAGACGCCATGCTCCCAGAAAATCGGGGGTGCATAGAAGCGGGTCATGAACTGCCCGACCTCGCGTTTGAGCGCGTTTAATTCGGCGTCGAGTTTGGTTGGAACCGCGCCGTAGCAGGCGTAGTGGTGCTTGGGGATAATCAGTAGGTGGCCCTCTACCAGCGGGGCGTGGTCGGCAACGAGCAGGAACGCAGATGTCTCCTTGAGGATAGAGGCAATAGCGGTATGCCGGCAAAACGCGCAATTGGCCTGCTGTACCTGGGTCTCCAGGGAGATGTTATCCCTGTTTTGCATGTAGATCGCTCCTTACTATTCCCCCACATGAGTATAGCGCAGGGTAACCAGTTTTGGCAAGGTTGCTAGAATGCCCTTGACCCGCGTAGGGGCTATGGCTTTCCTCGCCCGCGTGGGCCGACACGGGCGAGGCAAGCCATAGCCCCTACGCGGGTCAGGGCGCACGACTTTTAAACGGCCTTGCCTTGCATAGGCATTACCTGCGTGCTACACTGGAGTGTGGCAAATTCATTTATACCTACAACTGATGTTTGGTGGCAGCGGCTACGCCCCCGGCTTATAGCGCTCTATGTACTGGTGGCACTGATCGTGCTTATTCTCAGTGCTATCGGACATATGCGCCTCTTAGGCGAGGTCGGTCATACCTTTGGCGGCTTTTTCTGGGCCATCGATAGCAATAACCGCATTGTTGTGATCTCTACGCCACCCTCATTGCCCGAATTTGGCATCGTCGTTGGCTCTCTGACAAACCAGGACTATATCGTCAAAGTTCAGGTGAGAGACCCGCACGCTCCCACCGGGATCGCGACTTATACCGGGGGCAACGCGTTGATGGATGCCTACCGGCATGTCCGGCCCGGTGATACCGTGACATACTTTGTCGAGCATGTAAATAGCCAGCAGATAGAGGTGCTCTCGCGCCCGGCTCTCCTCTTTACCTGGGAGATGTGGTGGCAGAATTACGGGCTGGCGTTGCTGGCCGGGTGCAGTTGGCTGCTGATGGGCATAATTTTGCTGTTGACTGCCCGTGAGTGGGTAGGGGCCGTTGAGGCTATTACGCTCTTACCGCCGGCGTTCCTTTTTCTGCTTTACAGTCATTGGGGGGCGGTCCAGCAGGCCTATCCCACCGATGCTGTCGTCCAGTTCCTCTGGATACCCGCGTTTGCCTTGCTCGGCGCGGCCTTTATCCACCTGAGCCTGACGTACCGGCCAGAGGTGCTCAGCACGCCACGTGCGTTCCGCTTCATAGTAGATGGTCTTCCCTATCTGCCGCTCGTCGCACTGATGGCTTTTGAACTCAGCTCCTATTTGCTCTACGGCGCGGTTCCGACGCGTCCCAGCGTCCTGCTATCACTGGGCTACGCCGTCTTTGGGGGCGTGCTCAGTCTTGGTATTGGCGTTACCTCGCTGGTGCGTATCAGTGGCTTGTTCCCCGGTCAACGCGTTCCTGAGCATGTGCGCCGCCGCCTGGGCGACCTGCTCACGCTCTGGATTGGCGGCGTTGGCCTCGGTTTCTGCCTGGGAATCCTGCCCATCCTGCTGAGCGGGCGCCCGCTCTTGCCGCTCCAGATGTTCTATGTGCTGGCGGCGGTCTACCCGCTCCTCCTGGGCTATGCTATTCGCTCGCTGCGCCTCATCGACCGGCTGCAAGTTACTCTGGAACAGCGCGAGGAGGCCCTCTTTGAGCAGCAGAAGACCGCCGGGGATCTGCGCCGGGCCAACAGCGAACTCCAGCAGGCCACCTCGCTCCTACTGCATGCCGATGCCCACCTGCGCTCTCTGCTCTCCCAGCGCATCCACGATCAGCCGAAACAGCAGGCGCTGCGTATCCGTTCGTTCCTGGGCCACTGGCAACATAAGCTGAAGGTGGAGGCCGAGCAGTATTCAGCGGGCATGGTGCCGGCCTATCCCATCATTGAAGCCCTGGGCAAAGTGCGCAAGATCAGCGAGGAGCTGGAGGACGACCTGCGCGGGCTACAACTGCTGGTCGAAGATGTCTACCAGCGCCGCAGCCTGGGCTTGCGTCTACACCTGGAGAAGCTGATTCGCGAGGACCTGCCAGCGCTCCATCCAGAGTCGTCGCTGAAGGTCAGAGCCGATGTCTGGCCGTTGGATGCCCTGGATCATAACCTGGAGCAGACGCCGGAGGGTGAGAAGGTGGCCGAGGCCATCTCCTATGCCGTGACGCAGGCGCTACTGAACGTCTATAACCACGCCGATGCCAGCTTCGCCACAGTGCGCGCTGTCTGCACCGACGGTTCCATCGAGATCTATATCATCGATGATGGCCGCGGCTTCGATGCCAGCAAGATTTCGCCCGAAAAAACTAGCCTCTTCAAGGCCCGCCTGAAGACACGCGAGGCCGGGGGCACACTCGTCATTCATGCGCTTCCTCGCTCTCAGGCCGAGCATGGCACAACCATTATCCTCCATCTTCCCCTGCCACCGGCCCGGAATGCTCCACCTGTCAACCCACGGACGGAATCGGTAGTCCAGAATGCACAAGAACGGCTTTAGGGTCTTCTCTTATAGCCATATATGAACCCCTCTTCCCACGTAGGGATGTAGCTTGCCGCATCCGTGGGGCAGGCCTCTCCCGCCCTCGCAAGCGAGGCCGCACGCGGATGCGGCAAGTCGGATCCCTACGCGGGAAGAGGGAAGCGTGCATTAATTCCACCCTGTCGCGAGAGAGGCAACTTGCAGGCATCCTTCGCACAAAAAGGCGCTCCGAAAACCATCGCCATATTCACGGAGCGTGCTGGCAACGGTACAGACGTGAAACATTGATTTTCCACAGACCGGGCAACATGGACTCTCGTATCCTCCAAGGGGTGGACCACCAACGTCCCCATGCACTCCTGGGGTCATTTGCGTATGGCCATTGCGATATACCAACTGGTCATCATATGGCAGGAGGAGAACTTCGCCCCTGCCAGTAGGTTGATAGGCAATGGCCTGCTCCCGGAGCTTCTCAAGCATTTCAGGATCTTCATCCTCGGACATATCTAGCGTTGCCTGCGTATAGAGATTCTGCGCTGAAATAGCGCAGAAGAGCGTCCACATACTATCATGCGGCGGACTGACAAGGTGAAGCCGCGAAAAAGGTGTGGCCGGAAGCCCAGCAATCTGAGATAGATCAAGCGTCACATAATGCCACGTGATTAAACTTTGAGCTGACTCCTCAGCAACGAAGGATACAGGTAACCCTACAGGGTGGGTTCGCTTCACCAATTCATCGGATGAGAGCATATCGTCAACTGGTTGGAACCGGACGGCCTGGCGGTGTCGCGTAAAACGAGGTTCAGCGCTCCTGTTGCCGCCTGGGAGCCAGAAGCCCAGGTCCCTGAACGCTTTTTGCCCGTGTGTTCTTGCGGCATAGTCTGCCATGGCCGCCAGGGCTGCCGGTGTCCCTATCGCAGCCAGCATCGTCTCAAGAATGTATGGGGGACGCTTCTGATCAGCGCGCGCGAGTCGCTGCATGAGCTGTTCAACGCAGCTATCGGGGGCGTCCTGGAGGAGATAGAGCCAGGTAGCAAAGGAGAGATTGAAGAAGGTCAACTGTTGGTCTGTGAGGTTCACAACCTCGTTTTGCAGCGGGCGGAAATGTTGTGGGCAGATAGCTCCAATATAGTAGAAATGGTCTTCAATATCCGCGTGATAGCGCTGCCTGGTGGAGAAACCGGTTGTCTGAGAGAGCGCAAGGGCTTTCTCAAACACTGCCCGGACATCGGCCTCGGTTTCAACAGGCATGAGAAGTTTTCCGCCGTTGGGTTGTAAGGGCATAGATCTTCTCGTTCCACTCTTTACACTTCTCGCAAGATCACTTCATCGCGGTACGTATTGTACCTGCTTGGATACCTTGCTGGCAAGGGAAATGCTATCCTTCAATAGTGGCAGCGCGTGCGAAGACGCGATAGCCAGCGGCAGCCGCTAATCTCAGGGAGGCAGTGTTAGCCGCAGAGGCGCTGTAGAGGGGAACAAGCTCTTCCTGGGCGACAGATGCCGCCCATAGGATGGTAGCTGCCAGCGCATAGCCTTTACGGCGTGCCTCTGCTAACGTATCAATGCCGAGTTCGCAGGCCTCAGCGGTTCGCCGCGAGCTATGGGCAAGGCTGAGCAAACGTCCTTCAACAATGACACCGATGAGCGGGCGGCGATCTGGATGGAAGTAGTATTCCACAGAACCAGGCTCAAACGTTTCCACCAGCGCTTGATCGTGAGAGGTGAGAGTGCGTGCAAGCATGTGAGCTGTCGCGACGCTCATTGTCGGTAGCGCTACTTGATGAAGGGCAATCTCACGACTGATTCCTGGATCTGCGCTCATTGTTGGCGGCAGTGCCAGCGCTTCTTTCACGCGCACAAGTAGATCTTCACACTCCGTGACGCTGACATCTGGTCTCCAGATAGAGACACGGTCATTGTCCATTTCGGCGGCATACAATTTCCAGGATGGCTGGGCACTCTCGTTCAGAAGCTCAACGTTATCCTGGAGCATGGGAGGAAGCTGAACGCCCCAGACAGCTTCGACGTGCAAACGAAGTAATGCTCGCTGTAGTGATACCATGACACTCCTTTCTGAAATGGGGGCAAACTTCATCCAGCGACCATGGCACTCGCATGAGGACCGCTCTTAGCCGGTGCTTATTCCATTCGCAGGCTCTTTTTTGCGAACCACCAGAAACCACATACCCCGATGCGACTCCTGAATATCTAGAGCGAAACCCGCAAGCTGGAGTTGTGTCACGAGCCAGGAGAGCGCTAAGCGAAGCTTGCGATAGCTACTCTTATGCAAAGTCCACTGCTCATTCTGGCGTGTGTAGATAAGATCATGCACCACGACGCTCTCAGGTTCGTATTCAAGAAAGCAGGTCATGATGGTATTGGCATCGCTGCGAACCGGGATGAAACGCTCAAGGGCATGTTGCTCAATAGAAAGATCACGGAAACTGAGAATGCACCTCCCATCTGCTGCCAGAAGTTGCTGGATATCCCGTAGCAAGCGAATGACCTCATCCTTGCTTTCTAAATGGGGCAGGGTATCTCCCATGCACACAATAACATCAATTGGAGCAGCAACCAATTGCAAAACGTTGCGCATATCTCCTTGCAGGGAAACAATAGCGCGCGCTCCTTTGCGCTCAGCGAGTTCCGTCAAGAGGCGCTGGCTGAGATCGATGGCTGTGACACGAAAGCCGAGATCCGCGAGGGCAATGGCTTGGAAGCCTGAGCCACATCCTAAATCAAGCGCTATCTTCAAGCCATGCGCATGGATACCCCAGTGCTCGAAAAGGGTTTGTTGCTCTACAACCTTCTCCTCGAAGGAGCCAAACATCCAGGTGTAGTGTGCAGCAAGCAGTTGTTCGTAATGACGTGCAACATTCGACATGATTATCATCTTTCCTGAGTTTCGAGTTGTTCTTTCCCTATAGCGGGGTCTCATCGCTGTGGTCGGGGTGATCGACGAAGCGATGGTGCTTGAGATTATTGTGTGTGGGCGATGTCAGCTCCAGATAGCCTCTGATCACGGACTCGGCAAAGGGGGGCATGGGTTCCGTTGGCGTAGACACCTTCCATGAGCGCTCGCCCGGCAGATCAGCGGGTAACATCATGACATTCATTCCAAGCGTATTCATCACCTGCATGTTGCGCTGTGCCAGGAGCTGATGGGGGGCATAGGCGTAGAGTGGATCTTCCACCTCGGCCAGTTGCTGCTCGATCTGGCTGGGAGTGTGTCCGGTCTGGATACAGGCGCTCTGCACCTCTCGCAGCAAATCCTCCTCCGGCAGGGCAAAGATGGCGTCCAGTGCCTGCATCAGATTCATCCCTCGGTTGAGTAAGACAAGGCGACCATGCACGAGGCGTTGCAGCAGCCCATCACCTGTATGGCGTGCAGTTTTCGCCTCCTCTATCTGGCGCGTGATATCGGCCAGAGGCAGCATATCCAATTTACGCTGGAGGAATGTCACCACCGGGGCAGTTTCTCCCGCTTGCCAGCGCTGTAAGAGGGAGAGGCAGAGCGGCCCCTCGTAACGTCTGATGTTCTTATACACGCTCAGGAGGCGGTCCTTGCGTTCACAGACCCAGAGGGCATGCAGATAGGCGACCGTCTCCGCCACCGGCAGCGTAGCGAAGCGCTGCTGACCATGCATGCCCTGAACGAAGCGAAAACACGCCTCGAATTCAGATTGCAGTAACTCAAAGGCTGCCAGCTTCTGGTTGGCCAGCGTCTCTGCTGCTGATGTTCCTTCCATGTTGCTCTCCTCTAGAAACTATCAGGTGACTTCCGTATCTTCAAGATAGAAGTAGTGTATCCGGTGTTTGTTGCTCTAGCGCCAACTGCGCATCCCTTAAAAATTTCTCCGCCCAGTGCTCGTGTCCGAGCTGGATGAAAAATAGAGACACATACAATGCCCTTGTAGACATATGCAGGTAAAAGCGTTCTCGTTGCTGATGATCGGTAAGATCGATGCCAAACAGGTCTAGCATCTCGTCCCACAGCGACCTGGGGTACATCCACCATAGCACCTGGGCCACATCGCGCATTGGGTCGGAGAGGTGCAGCGAGTCCCAGTCGATCAGGTAGACGTTCGTCGGCGCGATCAACATGTTATCAGCCCCTGGATCGCCATGTGTGGGAACAAGGCCCGCTCCCTGAATCGCAGGAACGCGCTCTTCATACTGCGCAATCAAAGCTTCAATCACATCTCGCTCCCTCCGACCTGTCACAACATGCTGATATTCCTCTTTCAACTCGTGTATATAGTGTGCCAGCAATGTTCGATATGTCTCGTTCTCCACGGGTGGCAAATACTGCCGTAATGCACTGGAACTGTGCAGCTTTTTCGTCATGTGTGCCCACGTGGTCACGTTAGCAGCATACCATTTCCGGTCTGGATGGACAGCTTCAATATACTCTTGCACAGCTATACAGGTATCAAAGAAATCACCCCCCGCCAGGTAGCGAGGCGTGATCCTGACATCGGATAGAAACTGGATGATTCTAGGGTCTATCCCCAGCCTGACAAACACTTTGCGATCAGGGGCTATACCTATAAAGCGTTTCCCAAAAGAGAAGCCCCGTTGAGGAGTCTCTATCTGCCAGGTGGTCTGCTCTACATAAGTATACAAGTAGGCCTGGATATCTTCTTCATTGATTGTCATGATGATCTGTCTCCGCGTGCCTACTGTGGGCGTAAGCCCGCGTAGGCCTCGTAGGCGTGGGCCAGCAAGACGCGGCGGCCGGGATCGCTGGGGGCGCCCTCGATGGCGAAGAAGTTGTAGAGTTCGCTGACGAGGTTTTCGAGCGGGCCGATATTTGGTCCCCCCCTGGCGTTGAAAAAGCCCATGCGCAGCGCAATGTCATCGTTGCTGAGGCCTGTGGCAATCAGCGAGGCGCACTCTTCCTGCCGGGGAGTGAGCCGCTGACCCTGGAGTCTCTTGAGCAGGTGACTCAAGACCTCGGGGTCGATGAACGTTTCATGATTGCGCACAACCGTCGTGGCGATATGTTCTAGATAAAGCGGGTCTATATTGTTGAAGAGCGCATAGCCGTGCAGGCCCTGCTTCTTGCCAGCGCGTTTGTTGGTGTGGCGAGGCGTGCCGCGCCGGGTGTACTCGTGCCGAAACACCTCGGCTGCCAGGGTCCAGCTTGGGTCCTGTGTATAGATTACTACGCGCAGGCCAGGGGCTATATCGAGCAAGGCGCGTCCTAGCTCTACGCCATTGTCGCTCCCCAGGCGTAGATCGGAGAGGATCAGCCAGTCGCGCAGATCTGGATTCTGTTCCTGCTGCTGTTCACAGATACTCTCAACAATCTGTACGGTGCTGGCGACGTCCCCCGTGTGAGCTTGCAAGTGTAGCAGGGCGGTCTCCTCAACGAATTCGCAGACCCCACGTCGCTTGATGGGCGTATCGTCGATCACGATTACCGGGATCACTAGCTCTGCCATAGGTGCGGTATCATCCTCTTCCAGGACGGAAATATGTAACCTCCGTCTCTGTGTAGCATATCACATTCCTTTCAGGAACGTCGCTACGGCAAGCACCTCCCCAGGGCCATTGAAAAGTTGCTCCATCTTCGTAGCTGCGCGAGTGTATCGCGCAGCTACGAAGATGGTCCTGTCACCTCACTTCTGCTGAATATTCCAGCATGCCTACTTTCAAGGAATTTAATTTATGATATAGTAAAAGACGAAATGTACCTCATATTTCTTGTCCCGCTCCCGCTTTTCTAGAGAGGAGGACGATCATAACTATAGCTATCGGCAAGCCTCTGATCATTCGAGGAGGGAAGCTCTTTGATGGAACCGGGCAGCCTCCCTGCGAGAACATAGCTATCGTTGTCGAAGGTGGACGTATCACACACGTCGGCACGGAGCCTTCTTCGATGGAGCATGCCCAGATTATCGAGGCAACCGGCCTGGCCATTGTGCCAGGTCTCATTGATCTGCATGTGCATTTTGGCGCATTGCTAAGACCGGATAAGAGCTGGGTTCCGCGCTGGCTCTGGCACCAGGCTCTCCAGAACTGGCTCGCGCCCCAGTTGCTTCGTCAGCGCCTGGCGGGGTACCTTGCCGAGGGAGATACGACCGTGCGCTCTCTTGGAGATGTCATTGATGCTCCAGGGGATATCGTCCTCCTGCGGGAACAGATCGCTGCTGGTCGTCTCAAAGGTCCGCGCCTGCTGACCGTTGGGCCGGTTTTTACAGCGCCAGGGGGGCATCCCGTAGGAACGATGGCCCGTGGGAATACGCAATTGCAAGAAAAGGCCGCGCGCCAGGTCACCGATCCCGAAGCTGCCCGTGCCGAAGTGCGGCGGCTCATCGAGCGTGGCATCGATGGTATCAAGGTCATCTATGATGGTAGCGGTGGCCATCTCCCCCGGCTAGCGTTACCCGTCATGACAGCGATCATTCAGGAGGCTCATCAGCGGGGCGTCTGGGTAGCCGCGCATACTGGCTCCGCGCAGGAAGTCCACGATGTCGTTCAAGCGGGAGTAGATACCGTGGAGCATGGCGCACGCGATGGCAGCCGGCTGGCTCCGGAGACATTGGAGATGATGCGCCTGCAACACGTCACGTTCGTCCCGACCCTGGTGGCCTATGAGCTTCTGACCCGCCTACGAGGTATCAAGTTCCGGCCTCCAATCTTTTCCCGAGAGGTATGGCGACGGATGCGGTGGTTGATTGACAGCTTGACTCCCGAGGTCATGCGCACTATCCAGGAGAATGTGCAGGCCGCCCATGCGGCAGGCGTGCCGATTGGCGCCGGGACGGATGTTGGCCAGCCGATGTTGCATCGTGAACTGAAGTTGCTGGTTCAGGCCGGCCTCCCTCCTACTGTGGCACTACTCGCTGCCACACGCACCGCAGCCCAGGCCCTGCGCATGGACGATATGCTCGGGTCCATTGTGCCAGGCAAGCAAGCCGACCTGGTGCTTCTGGCGGGGGACCCCTGGGAGAATATCGCAGCGATTGACGCTATTCGCTACGTCATCCAGGCGGGGCGTATCGTTGTGAAGAAGGGCCGCTGATAGGATCTCTCACGAGTCCGGTATGCCAATGCTCTTGTCTAGCTATCTCACTCAGATAGTGTCCTGCGGGCGCCCGCCCAGCCACTGATCAGTGAGCCACGTGGAGTGCAATCCATCGCGTGGTTCCTCGACATCGGCATCTGTCTGGGTGGCGCTATCATGATAGGGGTATGGTGCGAACGCGTGCTCGGCGACGAGCCGCGCGCGTTCGTGGTCGGGCTTGCGGCGCGCCTGGCCCGCACGCCAGGATGGATGCAGGGCCTCGATCTGCGCGTCGGTGTCAGGCGCAACGTCCGCGAGTTGGACGGAGCGCATAATATCCTGGGCAGCGTCGTTCGAGAACAGAGAGGTGACGGCTCCCACCAGGGAGGCATCGCTGCCCAGTTGGGCCGGGACCAGTTGTACTATATTGCTAGCTTGCACGGGAGCCTGCGTCGCCAGGGCCGCGCGCACCTGGGAGAGCAGCAACTCGCTCGCGGGGAGCACGCTGCCGCCCAGGATCAAGATATCGGGCGCAAAGAGACTGATGTATTTGCTGGCGGCGGTTCCCAACCAGCGCCCCACCTCGTTGTAGATCCATAGCGCCACGCTATCGCCCCGCGCGGCCTCCTCAGCCAACAACTGCGGGCTAAAACTCTCCCGGTTGCTCAAGCGCTGGATCAGGTTTGTCTCTTCGCCCCGGCGCAGCGCGCGCTGAACCATCTTCTGCAGCGCCTCCAGCGAAACCAGCGTATTGATACACCCGCGCTTGCCACAGCTACACCGTGGCCCGCTCGTCGCCACAGGGATATGGCAGACATGCCCCACATATTGCTGACCCGAACGTGCCACCATGCCGTCCACGACCATCGCAGCCCCCACCACGGCGTTGACGGTTAAAAATAATGGGCGCTGAAATCCCTGGCCAGCCCCAAAACAGTATTCCCCTAAGACCGCCGCCTCTACATCCACATGAAGCTGGATAGGAAGCTGGTAGCGCGCTTCCAGCAGGTCGCAGAGCGGGAAGCCACTGAGCGTGGGCAGCGTTGGGATTACAAGAGGACGGCGTAATGTGCGGTCAAGAGTCCCAGGTACGCAGACACCGATGCCACGCACACGTACCCCCTCAGCACGTGCCTGTGCCAGCGCCGTGTCAATAGCGCGCAAACACGGTTGCAGCGTCGCCATCGCCGGGCGCCCCCACAGAGTTCTGGCATAGAGACGGTGGTGAACCTGTCCAAAAGCGTCAACTAACGCCACCGTTGTTCTCTGCCCCCCGATCTCTACCCCCACCGCCACGCTGGTGTCTCTCATCATACACTGATCCTAACGGCCCAGATTCTAGTATTTTTATAGAACATATGTTCCTAATCTCGAAGGCCTACAGCAACAGATACAAGAACAATTACGACACTTTATGCAATGAAAGTATACTTGGGGTAGAGAACATTTGTCAAGAGCAGATGTTCCGAAAATCCGTCCTA
>JBDTHH010000021.1:0-6126 GCA_039937055.1 Ktedonobacteraceae bacterium
GTAGATACCGTCTGCGTTGTCAAGTGTTTTGGCTCGATCTTTTCATCGAGCCGGAAAATTGGTTAAAGAGAGTGGCGGTGTTTTGAGCACAACCGGTCCCTGCTCGGCCGGAACCCGGCTGAGAAAGATGGCAGTGACAAAGCAGAGCCGCCGACTCAGGCAGCCTGGGGGAAAGCGACCGAGGCATCAAAGTCCCGGTCGGTTTTCCAGACGCCATAGACGATGTGCAGCAGCTTGCGCATGATGGCGACCAGCACGACTTTCTTGGGCTTGCCGGCCTCTTGCAGGCGCCGGCCCCAGGCCTGGAAAGCGGGGCTGACGCGCAGGGCAACCAGGGCACTCATATACAGGGTCTGGCGCAGATCCGGGCGACCATGCCGATCAATGTGGGGGTGGCCATGCACTGAGGACCCGGAGGAGTGCTCGCTGATGGCCAGCCCCGCCAGCGAGACCAGCGAGCCGACCTTCTCAAAGCGGGCGAGGTCCCCGATGTGGGCCAGCAGGCGGGCGGCCGTGAGCCAGCCAATGCCGGGAATCGTGCGCAGACGCGTGGAGAGATGCAGAAGCACGGCATGGGCCTTGACCTGCTCCTTGATGCGCTTCTCGCACGCTTTCAAGCGGGAGCGCAACTCGGCCACATGGCTGTGGACGTGCTGGCTAATCCAGTCATCCATGCGCCCGGCTTCCAGACGGTTGCGCTCTTGTCGCAGCAGGTGTTGGATATCATCGCGATGATGTAAGAGCTGGCGCAAGGAGTGGATGGGTTCGGGCAGCGGGGTCCAGGGGTGGGGATGCTGCTGCTGGTCCTGGGCATAGCGTGCCAGCATGTGCGCATCGAGCTTATCGGTCTTGCTGCGTGTGTTGTGGCTGCGGCGATAGTCCACCAGCACCGCTGGGTTGAGCACACAGAGATGATAGCCAGCCGTAAAGAGCGCCTGGCTCACCGCATCGGAGTAGCTGCCGGTGGCTTCCAACACGATCTTGATCTCGCTGGGCACAGCCCCACCCGTCGAGAACTGGAGCCAGCCATCCAGAGCGAGATGGCCCTCTGACGTATTGGCAAAGATGTGATACACGCTCTGCTGAGGCAACCGCAGCACGACATCCAGGGTGGCTTTGGCCACATCAATGCCCACCCAGGCGCGAGGATCGGAACACACACGAGTCATCACGAGGAACCTCCTTCCACACAGGGAGACACACAGATGATAGAATACCCACGAGAAGAGACAGGTCGCGGTTCGCATCATCCTTGGATGCACGCTCATCTCGCCAGAACGAGAGGCGTCAGATACCGTTCGATGTCTACCGGTGATCACACGCGGTGGGATCGCATCTACAGCACGAGCTTGCTGCTCAGGGATTCGGTCAGATTCACCACCGCGTGCTCTCTTCTCCGTTTCCTTCGTAGTGTATCAGATTCTCTCGTTCTCCCTCTAATATACAAGGGATTCGGCTTGCCGCATCCGGGTCAGGCATCCCTTGGGGGGCCAGTGGGGCCTCCTCCCAGCCACCCGGATGCGGCAAGCCGAATCCCTACGCGGGTGGGGGAAGCGCCCCGATACTCGTTGAATGAAGCTTAACAGAGCACTAAGCGATCACGATAGGTTGGGCAGACGTGTTTTTTGCTATAATATGGCAGCTAGACACTGTTCCCTGAATCTGAATCGAATGGAGGAATGCCATGCGTATCGTTGTTGCGCCACAATCGCTGAAGGGGAGTCTCACGGCGGCGGAGGCTGGTCAGGCCATGGCTGAAGGCATACGTGCGGTCTTCCCGGAGGCGGAGATCGAGATCGTGCCGGTCGCGGATGGGGGCGAGGGCACCGTGCAGGCGCTGGTGGATGCCACCGGCGGCGAGATTGTGCGGCAGACGGTCACGGGTCCGCTGGGAGAGCCAGTGGAGGCATTTTTCGGGCTGCTGGGAGATGGGCAGACGGCGGCGATTGAGATGGCCGCCAGTTCCGGCCTGCCACTGGTACCTCCTGAGCGGCGCGATCCACGCATCACCACGACCTATGGTGTGGGCGAACTGCTGCGAGCGGCGCTGGATCGGGGAAGCCGGCACTTCATCATCGGCATAGGAGGCAGCGCTACCAATGATGGTGGAGCGGGCATGGCCCAGGCATTGGGGGCTGCGCTGCTGACGGCGGAGGGAGAGGAGATCGCGCGGGGAGGCGCGGCCCTGATGGCGCTGGCGCGCATCGTGACGACGAACATGGACCCGCGCCTGCAAGACAGCACGATCCAGGTGGCCTGCGATGTCACCAATCCACTCTGCGGACCATTGGGCGCCTCGGCGGTCTATGGGCCACAGAAAGGGGCCACGCCGGAGATGGTCGCGCAGCTAGACGCGGCCCTGGCCCATTACGCACAGTGCATCGAGCGTGACCTGGGACTCTCCGTCAAGGATATCCCCGGCGCGGGGGCCGCGGGCGGACTGGGAGCGGGGCTGATCGCCTTCGCGCACGCCACGCTGCGGCCGGGGGCGCACATTGTGCTGGAGGCGGTGCAGCTCGAAGCCAGGATGCGCACGGCAGACCTGGTGTTGAGCGCGGAGGGCCAGATCGATGCGCAGACCGCGTATGGCAAGAGCGTCGGCGCCGTCGCGGCCATGGCCAAACGCTACGGATTGCCCGTACTGGCGTTGGCGGGTGGCCTGGGCGAACAGTATCAGATCGTCTATACGCTGGGGGTCGATGCCGTGATGGTCCTGCCCTCTGGCCCGATGACGCTGGCTTATGCCATGGAGCATGCATTCATGTTGACTCGCGATAGCACCGAACGCGCTATGCGCACGCTGCGTACGGGTTATGATATGAGAGGGGCGCGATAGCCGGAATAATCTCGCCCAAAAAGAAGTTGTATCTAGAGAGTTACCTTGAGCGTATATACAACAAATAGACAGTCAATAGTCCAGATTGTCATACTGTAGAGCGTCCCACCAGGAAGAGGGAGCATTATTATCATGGCAGAGAAACTGTACACGACAGACAACACAGAGTTCGAACGTCTGCTATCATTAGGATTTTCAGAAACCGAGGCCGGCCGGCTTGTCTACCTGAAAGACCATGTTTCCGAGCAGGTCGAGTATAAAGAAATGCTCGCAGAGAGTCGTCGCCTTGGCTTTGTCCGCTGGCTGATCGAACACGACCGCATCAGCAGGTAATCATAGATAGAGACTGCCAGGGGAGATGGACCACATCCATCTCCCCTGACTTTTTTTATCCAAACGTGTGAACTGGTTGACAACACTATATTGAAGTACGCCATAGTGTGCCGCTCATTCCTGAGGTATACTTGTGCCAGAACAGTGTCCGCTGGCAATGAAGGAGCAACGCAATGGCATATTATCCGAATCAGAATCTTGGAAACGGCGCCCAGCAGCCATGGGGAGCCTATGGATCGTCCCCGGTAGCCCAGCCTCAGCAAGGCTATGGCCCCTATGGCACACCCGTACCACCGCAGTTTCCAAACACATACGCGCCTAATTACAACGCTCCTATGGCGTATCAGGCGGCTCCTTACCTGCAAGGACCGGCAACAGGCCAGCCCATCCCATATCGTCCATACCTCCTGGCGCTATTTGCCTTCCCTTTTCAGTGCCTTAAGATGTTCCTGCTGCCGTCAGCGGCCACTTTTGCAAAAGAGAAGGACCGCGTTGGCTGGCGCGTGATCTGGACACTGCTCCTGGGCCTGGCGCTGCTAACCGGAGCGGCTACTTACATATGGGGCCACCTGCCAGGCCTGACGCGGGGCATACAGGCGCTCAGCCTGGACCATGTGACGCCGCAACCGCTATCACCGATTGCCTGCCTGGTTATGACGCTGATCACGCCGTTTGTCTTCCTGCTGGTGATAGGAACAATGCACCTGGTGGCTAGGAAGCTCGGTGGCAAGGGAACGTATCGCGCACAAAACTACACGGCGCTGTTGATCAGCATGCCGCTCCTCCTGATTATAATCGCGCTCGCGCTGGCTCTCGGCCTGTATCCAGCGTCGGGGAGCTCGTTGCGACTGGCGCTTGCCAGCGTAGGGCTGGCCTTTGCGCTGTACAGCATCATATTGCACACGCTTGCCGTGATAGCTGTGCAGCAGTTGAGCGCCGGCAGAGCGTTCGTGGCCGTGCTGAGCATGATATTCATCGTGCTGGCGATAGCGGCGCTTCTCGCGGCCATGGCGCTGCTGGAGGATGCTTCGTTCTTTGACTTTGGCAGCGGCCATAGCGGTGGCGGTAGCGGTGGCAAAGGCAGTAGCGGTCACAGTGGCGGTCATAGTGGCAGTGGTGACAAAGGCGGCAGCACAAATGATGTTTTTGATTTCAACAATCATGGGGGTGGGGGCGCCAAGGCTCAAGTTCTGCTGACCTGCTCCAACTGTGGGAAACACCGTCCTGCTCCAGCGTCGCTGGGGCAGATGGCTGGTTTCTGCCCCTGGTGCGGCACGCCGGCGATGTTCTAGAGCAGCATGCAATCTCGCATTGTTACGAAGCGGGCAGTGCGCGAGCACGCAGCCCACGTCCGAGGGCGACGACGGCAGCGCCCGCTGCCAGGGCCATCATAGCGACAACGATGACGACACCTTCGCTCCCACCAAGGTCGCCTCTCAGCCCGGCCGGCCCCAGACCCTGGCTAGCGGCGAACTGCGGCGCGTCGACCCACAACATCACCGTCCAGACAATAGTCGCCACCAGCGACACACTCATGGCCAGCACCGCAAGCGCCATGGGGATGAGCGCGTAGCGCAGCATGGCCACGCTCAACTCGCTGCGCAAGATGATACGCGCGACCCAGGCTGTGCCGGCCAGCAGCACAAAGGTAAAGAGCGCGAGCAGGCCCAGTTGCGAGAGCACCGCCAGCGGTGGCAGGCTAAACGGTGGGGCTGAGGGCAACCCTCCTGAAAAGATGGCCTGCGCGGCGATGAGAAACACGAAGAAACCGATTTCGAGGGCCAACGTCAGCCCTAGCAAGATCAAGAGTTGCTTCGGCCTGACGGCGAACAGCGCCAGCGGGTGCCCCTGGCTGCGCGCGAGAGCGCTTTTGAACGCCGCGAACAGAATGGGCAGGCCGCCCAGCACAATCGCCAGAAAGGCCACAACGGCGCCCCCCTGGATAGCACTATACGCGAGTTGGATATCCGCGTGCTGGCGCGCCACAGCTTGAAACGGGGGCGCAGGATCAATAATATGCATCAGAAAGACATACGCGATACCAAAGAAGGCAAAGGCCACAAAGGTCAGCAGTATGGAACGACGCATAGGAGGCAGCATACGTTTCATCCTTTCAGCTGAGAAATGCTCCGCCAGCATCCCGGTCAGCGCCTCGCTAAACAGGGGCAGCCAGAGAGCCAGCACGCCCACAGTTCCTCGCCGCGCATAGGCATCCAGGCAACATTGGCGCGCAACCTGGAGAGTAGGCTCCGCATACAGAGCGCGATAGTCGGCGGGTCCCATATGCAGCAGCCAGCGGTAGAGACGCATGGAGAACGCGATTATGCCTGGAAACGATCTTTGCATCAACAGGCCCCCTCCTCTGTTGCTGGAGACAGGCCGGGTTTGGTCTGCGCCACAGCGAGCGCCTGCGACAAGCGCTGCACCTCGGCGGCGGCCACGCGGCGACCAAAATCAGCCAGGCGATAGTAGCGGCGCCGTTCGTCATCCAGCGCCGGGTCAGGGCGTTCGTCGGCCTCGGCGATCAGCCCTTGATCGAGCAGGCGTTTGATCGAGCGGTAGAGCGTTGTCGGCCCGATACGCAGCTTGCCCCGCGTTTGCGCGGCGATCTCCTGCATGATGCTATAGCCATGCCGGTCTCGATCAGCCAGGGCCAGCAAGATATGGAACTCCGCTACCGAGAGCGGGAGCAGGCTTTCAGGGTCAGAAGAGGCTGACATCTTTGCTCCTCATTTCAAAGACACTATACCCACATCGGCAATACTATTACCGATGTGGGTATATTACTACACATGTTACATATTGTCAACAGGCGAGCAGAGCCATGTACAAGTCACTCGCTCTTCGTAGTGCTCTGTCAAGGTTCATTGCACGGGTGAGATGGCCCCCACCCGCGTAGGGATTCGGCTTGCCGCATCCGGATGGCTGGGAGGAGGCCCCACAGGCCCCCCAAGGGA
>JBDTHH010000022.1:0-13878 GCA_039937055.1 Ktedonobacteraceae bacterium
GCGGCGCACGGTGATTTTGCCGCCGTGGAGCAACGCCTGGTGGCTCCCCTCAAACCTTTGCTCCCAGTTGGAGCACTCCAGGCCACCTGGCAGGGGCTTGAACAGCAGTTTGGAGCGTTTCAGGAACAGGGCAAAACCTCTACCGTGCAGACACCCCAGGGTCTGGTGCAGGTGGTCACCTGTACCTTTGAGCGGGCCAGCCTCGATATGAACATCATCTTGAATGATGCGGATGAGATCGTCGGTTTGACGGTGACGCCTGTAGGAACCGTTGAACAGCAGGCGCACGCGACCTATGAGCCTCCGCCGTACGCGCACTCCGAGCGTTTTCAAGAACACGAGGTGCAGGTAGGACACGGAAAATGGGTGTTGCCAGGAACGCTGAGCATTCCCCAGGGCGACGGGCCGTTTGCGGCGGTGCTGCTGGTGCATGGATCGGGACCTCAGGACCGCGACGAGACGATCCCGCCCAACAAGCCGTTCCGCGATCTGGCCTGGGGCCTGGCCTCGCAGGGCATCGCTGTGCTGCGCTACGAGAAACGCACGAAGGCCTATGCCGCCAGCCCGGAGATTGAGCAGGCCATCCCCACTGTCAAGGAAGAGGTCATCGACGATGCGCTGGAAGCTCTGGCCCTCTTGCGCGCGCGACCAGAGATAGACGTGCAGCGGATCTTCGTGCTGGGACATAGCCTGGGCGGCTACCTGGCTCCACGCATCGGCGCAGCCGACCCGCAGATTCGCGGTCTGATTATCCTGGCTGGTTCCGCACGACCGTTGGAGGATCTGCTCCTGGAGCAGATGACCTATGTGCTTTCGCTGAGTATGCCTGATCCTGCAGTACGCCAGCAACAACTCGCAGCCATCAAAAAGCAGGTGGAGCTGATCAAAGATCCTGACCGCCTGCCGACTGCCGCCGCGACCGACCTGCCGTTCAACGTCCCGGCTGCCTACTGGCTCGACTTGAACACCTATCATCCAGAGCAAGTGGTGCAAACGCTGAAACAGCCGATGCTCTTCCTGCAAGGCGAGGGCGATTACCAGGTTACGCAGGATGATTTCCAGATCTGGCAGAACGCGCTGGGTGGGCGCGACGACGTGCAATTTATCATGTATCCCGGCCTCAGTCACCTCTTTATGCCCATAGAAGGCGGGCAAAAGGCCACGCCCGCCACATACTCCGTGGCCGGTCACGTGGCTGAAGAGGTGGTGAACGAGATTGGGAACTGGATCAAGCGGCATTAACGACCCTCACCTGAACTGGCCTCGCAAGCGAGGCCGGTGAGAGACGATATTAGCGCTCGCCAACAGCTTCCCTATAGGTGCTGTGAGTGGCGAGCATGGTGATGAGTTCTTCGGCGTCGGGGAGGAAGCGGCGCGAGGAGAGCACCTGGTGAACGAGTCCCAGGCGCAACGCTTCGCCAGCGTTGATGATCTCGCCGGTCAGCATCAGGCGCGTGGTGGCGTTCTGTCCGATCAGGGCCGGGAAGTAGACGGCGGCCACGGGCGGCAGAACGCCGAGCCTGACTTCGGGCAGGCCAAAAGTGGCATCTTCGCGCGCGATCACGGTATCGCAGAGCGCCGCCAGTTCGCAGCCTCCGCCCAGCGCGGCCCCCTTGACGAGCGCGACGCTGGGGATCTGGCCCGCACGCAGCTCTTCAAACGCCGCGCAATTGTCGTACACCGCGCGCAGCATCTCCTGCTCGCGCCCATCCAGGTGGTCACGCACATCGACGCCCGCGCTGAAGGCCCGCTCGCTGGCCGTCGTAATCACGACCAGGCGCGGCGGCCGCTTGATAGAAGCGCGCAGCGCCGTCGTCAACTCATCGAGCATGGCAATCGTCAAGATATTGAGCGGTGGCCGGTCAAGGATGAGCCAGAGAATGTCCTTGCGCTGGCGAACGTGAACGTCTGGCATTGGTCTCCCCTCGTATCGCGTCCCGTAGCGCGTGGCTTGCCTCGCCGTCCTGGTGGTGACAGGGACGGCGAGGCAAGCCACGCCCTACGGATGTTTATCCTCGACTAGCGTCCCGCGAAGTTGCCCTGGCGCTTCTCGGCATATGCCGCGAGACCCTCTTTGGCGTCCTCGCTCTGGAAGCAGAGCTGTTGCAGCTCGCGCTCGATGGCCAGGGACTCGGAGAAGGCGACTTCGGCTCCGGACTGCACGGCGCGCTTGATGCGGCCGACGGTCTTGGAGGCGCGGTTGGGTGGGCAGAACTGCTGGGCGTAGGCTATGACCTGATCCCAGAAGTTGTCCGACTCGTAGACGTAGTTGATGAGGTTGAGTTCCTGCGCCTCCTCAAAGCTCATCAGCTTGCCCTCGGTCATCAGCTCGATGGCCTTGTTCTTGGGCAGCGCGCGCGCCATGCGCTGGGTGCCGCCGGTGCCGGGGAGCACGCCGAGGTTGATCTCCGGCAGCCCTACCTTGCCGGCGCCGCGCCGCGCGATGCGGATATCGCAGGCCAGGGCGATCTCCAGGCCACCGCCAACGGTGTGCCCGTTGAGGGCGGCAATCACCAGCTTGGGTGTCTGCTCCAGGCGCATCAGGGTCTCGTTGGCATGCAGGCAGAAATAGTACTTGAAGGTCGGCGTGACAGAATTAAGCATGCTGATCTCCGCCCCGGCGCAGAAGAACTTCTCGCCCGCCCCGCGCAGCACCAGCACATGCACGTTCTCGTCGAAGCGCGCCTGCAAAATAGCTGTGTCAAGCTGGCTCATCATTTCGTAGCTGTAGGTGTTGGCGGGCGCATTGCTCAGCTCAATCACGGCGATGCCGTTGCTGACGCTGTAATTGACTAAGGTCCGCTCTGTAGTTGTGGTCACGGTTGATCTTCCTTTCGTGCTTGCGATGGCCAGGACTGTCCGGCCGCTTCCAGAACATCATCATCTTTGACGCGTTCAAAAGGTGTATGACAGGCGTTGCAATAATATTGTACGGTGAGCAACTGCTGGCCGAACAAAGCGAAAAGTTCGGTCTCGGTTGAACCACAATATGGGCATAGCACTTCCAGGTGACCCGCGTGGGCGCCTGGGGAAGGGCGCCCACGAAGGCCGTCCTTCCATATATCGGATTCGTTTGTATTATATCCCATCGAGGTCATCCTTGTAGTGCTTCGTCAAGCTTCATATAACGGCCCTGTCCGCGTAGGGATTCGGCTTGCCGCATCCGTGTGAGGCATCCCTTGGGGGGCCTGTGGGGCCTCCTGTCTGGCCGCGCAAGCGAGGCCCTCCACAGATGCGGCAAGCCGAATCCCTACGCGGGAAGGCGGCGGCTGGCACGATCCCAGCGAGTCCATGGTAGCTCCTGGGCAGGCTCCCAGACTTTCGTTTCAGCATTGAAGGACACGGGCATATCCAGGTCCACGCCGTTGAGGACCGGCATGATCTTGTGCAGGTAGCGATTGCGCAGCTCGTTGGGCGTAGCATCGATGATGCCTTCCTGGTGCAGGCGCTGCATGGCGGGATCGTCGTCGGGACCGAACCAGCAGAGCGTCTCGTCCCAGAGAGTGGCAAGCGACTGCGCGAGCGTCCTGCGCACCGCGCCGCCCACGTTGGCCAGCCGCCGCACCCAGCCCTCGGCATGCATACTATGGAGGCGCTCCTCCTGCACGATTTTGCGCGCGCGCTGGTGCAGCGGCTCGTAGGTTGAGTTCAGTGCCGCCTCAAAGAAGGTCGTCAGGGCGCCGTCGAGCAGGAAGTTTGTGGCCACGAAATCGGACCAGCCCTGGAAGTCGTGGTCGAGGAACGCCAGGTGATAGCGCAGGGTGCGCGTCTCCGGCTCAACCTGCTGCGGATCGGCCTCGGCCTGCGCGAAGTTGTCGAGCAGAGGATAGAGCGTGCGCGCATGCCCCAGTTCGTCCTGGGTCATGGCGGCGGCGGCCACGGCAGCCTCTAACGCGGGCGCGCCGTTGCTCCAGTACGCGTAGCGCCGCCCGATGGCCTGTTTATTGTCAGCCAGCGATGCCAGGACCGCGAAGAGCGCCTCGTGGTCTACGCGCGTGCTTGTACTTGTCATAACTTTGGCCCACCTTTATAACTACGACTCGATCACCGTCACGATGCTCTCGCGCGGCACCAGCACCATCTCGACCCAGGAGAACTCATCGTAGATGCTACGGGCATATACCTTTGCCAGTTCCATGTCGTCGGCCATTACGTTGCCGATCTCGTGTAGCGGCTCCTCGTATTTGCGGCGCGCGTACACCTGCCAGACGCGGCTCTCGTTGAGCGCCTCGCGTCGCGGACCGAATTCGTTGTGCGGAGCCAGCCCCGCGCGTACATGATATGTCATGCCGATATCCCCCAGGTGCGCATAATATCGACGCCATCTTCGCTCAGGCGGTTCTTCGTCCACACGGGGTCCCAGACGATCTCGATCTGCACAGCGTCCACTCCAGGCTCTTGCAGGAGGCGCGTGCGAATGTCGTCCATAATGAAATCCATGGCGGGACAGCCCATGGCTGTGAAGGTGAGCTTGATATGCACCCTGCCAGCGTCTTGCGTGAGCGCGATGATCAGACCCATGTCTACCACACTGATTGGAAGTTCGGGGTCCATCACGTCGCGCAGGGCGTCCCACAGGGCCGGGCAGCTTGTATCGCTGGCGGCATGGGTCTGCAATGATGGATAACTGGTGGTCATGCGTCTTGCTCCAGCAGGCGCAGCATCTCGCGTTTGCCGCGTTGTACCATGCCTACGAACTCGTCGTTGCTGGGTCCCCTGGCCTTCCAGCGCTTCATGACATCATCCCAGGTGCAGGGACCATCTTCAAGCAGCCAGTGTTTAGCCTGTGCGTCGAAGTGCATCGGGAAAGGGCCATCGATGACGTACTTCTGCTGGCCCTCGTCGAAGTGTGCGGGTATCTTGATATGCAGTTCGTCGCAAAGGGGTACGGCGGTGGACATCCAGATCTGGCGCAGCTCGTCGTTGCTGTGACCCTTGAAGCCGTACTCAAGCTGCTCGCCATGCTTCTTGAGGTCGTCCGGCAGGCCAAACCACTCGACGGTCAGCATAAACATCCAGTCAACGGCCTGCTGTAGCGCCTCGTGCCCGCTGCTATCCTGGTTGATCTTGCGCATCCACTGCTCGCCGTGGCGCAGGTGGAAGGTCTCTTCCTTATCCACCTTGACCAGCGCCCGCTTCCAGGGGCCGAAGGTGGTGCTTTTGTAGATATCGCCGAGCAGGGTATAGCCGGCGCGATCATAAAAGGCGTTGGCAACCACGAGTTCTACCCAGCTATCCAGGGGCACATCGAAGGCGTAAGGGTACTTGAAATTACGGGGCTCGCGCTCAAAGATCAGCTTCTCCGAGTCCACACCCAGGTCACGCAGCAAGCGATAGGCAATGTGCGCATGTCCCAGCTCGTCCTGAATGATGGAGACCGCCGACCCGAAGGCGTTCAGAGTAGGCGCGTGGACGGCGGCATGGTAATAGGCCGGCGCGCTGATAAGTTCGGTATCGGCCGAGACGGTCAGGATGCGCTTGATACCCTCCAGGTAGATCGGGCTCATATGCTCAACTGACTCGATTAGTTGCTGCCTGTGAATACGGCTCAGCAGAGCCTCTTCGCTCTGTAGGACGGTCGTGCTCATATGCGTATTGCTCCTTACTGCTGGACAGGTTGCTAGTGCCAGGGATATCTCCATATGGACATATCAAATTGTACGTTGGAGACGTGGGGAAAGTCAAGTTTGGGCGGATGGCTGGATCTTCGTAGGGCGGTGGCTTTCGCAAGGGAAGATTTTTTGTAGAGTGCTTTCCAGAATGCCAGGCGTAGGGGCGCGGTGTCTCGTCCTACAGAAGAATGCTATATGTCAGGATTCGTCTCCGGGTTGACGTACTCAGGGTAGGCCGGTGTGAATGTGGCTGTGAGCAGCGAATCCTTCACGCCGGGGTGGATGGCGTCTTCGGCGATGCCCTGTAAATTGCGCTCCATTGGTGAGACTTTACCTGAGACGCGCTGGCTGTATGGGGCCGATTGTTTGTTTGTGGGGAGAGATCCGAAAAGTTCCTGGAAGTTTTGTGCCAGGTAACGACGCATCTCTTCGCCTCGCATTGGCGCGATAAGCAGGCCGATGCCAATGCCGATGAGGATATTTCTTATAAACTTGCCCATGCTTACGACCTTCCTTTCCGGGTAGAGCCGCTGCGCTAAATATACCGTTTTGAGCAGTAGAGGCTACCTATGTAACCCCGCGTATGATAACCAGGAAATACACGCGTGGCTGTTCTGGTAAGTTTCAGCCGCGAGATCTAGATGCCCATAATAACGTGGATATAGTTGCGTGTCTCGCCGGGGAGGCAATTGAGCCAGTTCGCGCCGCAGTTCCGGACGGCATTCTGGACCGTGCCGGACCCACCGTTGTAGGCCGCCAGGGCCTTAGCATAGTCACCGCCGTAGTTTTTAGCGTAGCTTGCCATCAGACGCGCCGCCCCGCGCAGTGCCTGAACAGGGTTGCGTGGATCGATACCGAGTCCGGCGGCGGTGCTTGGCAGGAATTGCGCGATGCCTATCGCTCCGGCAGGCGAGGCGGCGTTCGGATTAAAGCCGCTCTCCAGGTAGATCTGGCGCACAAAATAGACCGGGGAGATGCCCGCGTCGATGGCGTCTTGCTGCGCGATGGCCACATACTGGCTCTTTGGCAGATTCATCGGCGGCATGTTCGCGTTCGTCTGCTGATTATTCATCTGGGCCTGAGCTGGCGCCATGTGAGCTGGGATTGTCCAACCCAACGGGTTCTGGAGCCAGTGGCCGAAATTCTGCAAAATAGGCAGGCCATATTGCCCGCCAGTAAGCGGTGAAAGCGTGAGCAGTGAGGTGATGACCAGGCCCAGGAGCACGGCGAAAACAACCCCATGCCTGAGCCGTGGGCTCATCCTGCGGGGCTGTGTGATGATCTCATCGGTCTGCTGCTTCCTGGCCGCTGTGCGCGTGCCTGGGATGATCACGATGCGCCCCGTGGCCTTGGGAGACATGGTGGCTTGCAGCGCGGCGGTGAGCGACGATGGGGTCTGGGTAGATGTCGTGGGTACCCTAACCTTATCGGTAGAGGGCGTGGTCTTTGGTTTCAACGGGGGAGCGGGGGGAGCGGACAACTCCCTCACAGTATATTCAAGTTGACCGGTGGCAGCATGTGGAAGCTCACTGAGCTGCTCGGTCGTAACTGCTGGATACTGCCTGGCGCCCAGGTATGCGCCGGGCAGAGAAGGCGCAAGCGGCGCGGTAGCCGGCATGCCCTCTGTGAATGATAGCTCTTCCACTACCTCAACATAGTCGTAGCCGATATCCTCGAACTGCTGCTGCGGAACCGGGTGAAATTGCGCCATATCTACACTAACCTCATACTCTGTTTACGAGTTCACTGATAGTAAGTCTACTAAATAGACCAACATGTGTCAATTTATTCGGGCATGAGGCAGTGAAAAATAGGCCATAACTCCCAGTTTTCGCGCGGACCTTAACCTGTCCCTGACGAATAGGAGCGTTTTTTAGCTCGCCAATCTATTCCGGAAGTCTGCTAGACAAGCTGCCTCCCATACAGTATACACGGGACTGTTAGTGTCCCAGGCGCTGAGGCAATTGCTGATGACGCTAAGTACCAGGCGCTGTTCGCTCGTCAGCTCTTGTGGGACGCTGAGCGCGCGCTCCTTCTTGTCGTTGAAGGCCAGGTAGAGCAGGGTCTGCGTGATGCTCAGCGCGCTATAGACGCCGACATTTGCCAGGGCGTCGATCAGCGCGGGGATGGCGATCCTGGCCATGCCGGGTCTGAGGTGACGCAGGGTCATACTGATGTCGCTAATGAGGCTGCCATTGGTCCACGGTAGTTCGTCGTATGCCTCCGCAATAAGCTCTGGCCGCGCGATGGCGTTGACCAGGATGCGCACTGCCCGGCGCGGCGTCTTTTCCCCTGCCTGCCGCGTCAGCGCCATGGCTGCCGCCAGTTTGACCAGCGGCTCTTCCCTGGAGTTTACACTATGCAAGAACAGGTCGGTCGTCTCCGCGCTGCACTCGTGCCTGCTCAGCATCTCCAGACTCAGTAGCAGGTTGGCCCGCACGCGTGGGTCATGCTCTTGGACGAACGCTGTAAGCAGCCTGGGGATAGTGGTCGCGGCACACTCCTCCAGATGGGCCAGCGTATAGGCTGCGCACATTCTCACCCTGGGATCGCTCTCCCCCAGCAGCGCCAGGTACGTCGCGAGTCCCTGGCGAACGGCTGCGCGCGCCTTTGGCACACAGATCGGTTGTTGATCTGCCGCTTCTAGCGTGCCAGAGGGTACCTCGTTGTGTTGCTGGCTTGTCTGCGGCGCCGCAAGGCGCGCCAGCAGCACCAGCAGAGCGTCCTTGTCGAGTGTCGTGGGGGCTGCAAGCAACTCTATGAGAAATGGGGTCACAGCCTTGTAGATCGTCTCCTGGCGCCAGATATCGTGGGAGAGGCTAAATAGCGCCTGAGCGCGGATAGAGCTATCGTCGGATGCTATATTTCTCACTATGCCGGGTATATCCATGGTCTCGCCATACGCGTGACTCAACTTCTGCCAATCAACCTTTTCAAGTTCTTCTAACACAAGGAACTCCTTATGACCAGACCGGGGTCTATGGACAGACGAACCCCAGTAGAAGGGAGATGTTCAATTTTTGCTGACAGGGGCCAATCGCCCCTGCTTTAATATTCTGATTGACCCGGACAAATGTGGAAAATTTGTTCTTATATTATATAGCTTGTAGGGGAATTTTGCCAGGGGTCCTTTATACCGAAAACATGGGAAAATGGCGAGCTTCCATACTCACGCATTTTCCCATGTGAAGTCATTCGTATTCTGTGCAACAGGTATGACGACTGCCGCCGACCAACCTTTAGCTCTCCAAATCGTGGAGTCGATGACTTATCACCTGGGCCGCATGGCTCACCGCCTCAATGACGCTGGGTAACACCATGTCATGCAGCCGGAAGGTGGGACCCGCAACGCTGATCCCAGCCAGGACCTGTTGTTCTTGACCCATGATCGGAGCGGCAACTCCTCTCACCCCTATATCAACCTCCTCATCACTTACCACGTACCCTGCGATACGAATAGCTTTCAATTGGGAGCGGAGAACTTCTGGATCAGTGACGGTATGCTGCGTGTACCGTGGGAGTGGCTCTGAAGTGAGTACAGCATCAACCTCAGAGGGTTTGAGGTACGCAAGCAGCACCTTTGCTGCAGCACCTGCGTGTAGTGGTAAGACTTGCCCACGCTCGTAGGAGAGCCGGACACTGTGAGGACTCTCAACTCGCTCAATGCAGACTACATGCAGACTGGAGCGACGTGTAAGCAGGGCTGATTCACCCGTTTGAGCGACAAGCTCACGCATCACTGGTAACGCAATTTCGGAGAGACCCAACCCCTTTCGGGCAATTCGGGCCAGTTGAAACACCGTTGGTCCCAAGCGGAACTCTCCGTTGGTATCTCCTTCTTCTATCAAGCCAGAGGCACGTAAGCTTGAGAGATAGCGGTACGTCGTACTTGGCGACATACCTAAATGCTCGGCAACTTCTATCGCAGTGAGAACAGGTTGCCGTTCATTAAAAAGGAGCAGTATATCAATTGCTCGGTCTGCCGTGGTATTACGCGTTGGAGAAGAAGTACCTTCTGTCTTCTGTACAGTATTTTGCCTCAATAGATTTTTCCTTGTAATTCTTGTTATATAATATATGACTATCGAATTATGATGATATCATAGCATTTATGTGCCGTTTCTGTCAATGAGATGCAGAAGAGCCTCAATGAGGTCACTTCTTTGAGCGATCTCGGCGACGGGCATACGTGCTGCGACATAATGATCTGGGCGGAGCAGAAGCACGGAGTCTGCATATTTTGCTCGTAGTGCCATGAGTGCCTGATCTCGTTCGCGAACAAGCGTGATCTCCGAGGTGTCGCGCCATGGTGTTCCCACAGGAAGGAGAGCGACACGTTGGACACCAAGGCAGCTCCATATCGGTTGTGTCGTAGAGGCAAAAGCGAGTTCAGGCTGAGCCGTCAGTGCGAGCAAGGAAAAACCGTTTCCAAGTACGTCGTCAAGGAGGACCATTTTCCCTTCTTTCGTCTCGACAAATGGTTGTGGAAAGAGACTTCCCACAATAGTCTGGCTTCTGCGCTGCCCAGGGGAGACGAGGAATCCTGCCAAGAAGCGGGGTTTGGGCTTATATTTCATCTGTGACACATATGCTTGCGCGGCTGGGAACAGTCCAAGGACACGAAACATGTTCTGAACAGCCCATGCTGACAAAAAATGACGTGGAGCCATTACCGAGCCCATCTGCAGCGCGAGTCGAATCATTGCCGAGGTGTGTGCTCTGCGCTCTCTTTCATAGGTATCGAGGAGGTGTGGTCCAAGCTGACCGCGAAGAACCCAGGCCAATTTCCAGGCGAGATTGTGAGCATCACGGATGCCACTGTTCATTCCTTGCCCAGCAAAGGGAGGAGAGAGGTGTGCAGCATCTCCCGCAAGAAAAACTCTGCCCTTTGACCAGTGGTCTGCCAGTCGTGCATGGAACCGATAGACGACCTTGCGTACAATGGTGCTGTTTGGATCAGCCCCATGGGTATGCAAAAGGTTTTGAATGACTTCGGGGATGAGCAAAGCCTCATCACGTTCGTGTGAATGCAGCTTAAACTCAAAACGATGCGTACGATCCGGGCCTGGCAAGCTGATGCACGGTCGTCGAGGATCACAAAAGACTTTGGTATGAGGAGATGAGGTGTCCGAGTTTTCCAAATCGATGATGAGCCAGCGCTCATGAAAGGTCGAACCTGCAAGCGAGATTCCCAGGAGATTTCTTACGGTACTGCTGGCCCCATCGCATCCTATAAGATAGTCACATGCAATTCGAGTGTGCAGGTCTTCTGGTCCTGTGATGCCGATGACAACACCAGAAGCATCCTGTGCCAGCGTTTCGAGTGTCGAACCGAACCGTGTCTCAATGTGCGAGAAGCGCTCAAGACCCTCACGTAATTGTCTCTCCAAAATTGGTTGGCGGAATGCGTTTCTCCGCGGATACCCATAGGGCGTATCGCTCGGCTCAACTTTGACAAAACAACGACCTCCAGGCGAGTAATACTGGGATCCGTAGCCTGGAACGACATGTTGAAGCACCTCGCTAGCCAATCCGAGCGTTTGCAACGTACGAAGTGATTCGTCGTCAAGAGAGACTGCCCGTGGTTCTCGACCCGTTGAGGGATAACGTTCAAGCAGAAGGGTACGAATACCTTCACCACCCAGGAGATTGGCAAGCACGAGTCCTGTTGGCCCGGCACCTACAATAACGACCGGATAGTGTACCTGCGGCTCTTCACTCATGGATGATGTCATGCTCTCTCTTTTTCCATGGCATGGGGAGCACTCTCTGCCGACTCATCGACGATAGGATTGCGTAAGGTCCCAATGTGCGAAATCTCGACTTCAACGATGTCCCCAGCCTGTAAGAAGACTGCGGGTTTCCGCTTGAATCCGACTCCGCCAGGAGTGCCTGTACAGATAACATCCCCTGGCGAAAGAGGGGTAAAGGTCGAGATATAAGCCATGAGTTCAGGAACTGGAAAGATGAACGCATCGGTTGTCGCTCGCTGCATTTCTTGCCCATTGAGCCGCGTGACAAGGGAGAAAGAACTCCCGTCCTCGATTTCATCTGCCGTGACCATCCAGGGACCAAAGCCACCAGTAGAGGGAAAATTCTTTCCAGGCGTCCATTGATGCGTATGATGCTGCCAATCACGGACCGTTGCATCATTGTAGCAAGAATAGCCGGCTATATATTCGAATGCCTGTGCAGCGTTAATGGCGCGACCACGTTTGCCCACGATTACCGCCAGCTCGCCTTCATAATCCAGTTGCTGAGAAGCTGCCGGGCGCAGGAGAGGATGCAGGTGGCCCGTCTGACTGTCTGCAAAGCGAGTAAAGATGGTTGGATAGCGCGTTTCCGCACGTTCGGCCTCGCGCCTATGGTCGTCGTAGTTCAGCCCAATACAAAAAATCTTTGCAGGATTAGGGATCACTGGCAGCAATGTGACCTCGCTTAGCGCAATGTCTGCTTGAGCCTGAGACGCAAGAGAGGCAATCTCTGGCAAGAGGTTCTTCGTCAAAGCGGCACGCACATCTGGTGCGCGGTCCCCCAAACGCGGTCCGAGATCAAGAATGGCATCGTTGTGAAGTACGATGCCGTAACTCTGCTTTCCCTGGTAGACAAAGGTGATGAGCCTCATCGTTCTCTCCTTGTGAGCACTTAACTCCGCATGAATGACGGTCCCCATAGATTAAGGGTATCTGGCTCGTGTCGCCAGCTCCCTGCTGCCCGGTCCTTGTCCATCGTCTCTAACTCGGCGGAGAGTTCAATCTTGTTGCCATCGGGATCAAGCACAAAGATGAAGAGATTGTTGCCTGGACCGTGACGGCCTGGGCCCCAGAAGAGCTTGAAGCCCTTCCTGGCGAAATGATCGGCCCAATCACGAATACCCGTCCAGTCATTCAGCTCATAGGAGTAATGATCAAGCTCGTCCTGTTCGGCACGAAAGATGGCAAAGGAATGGTGTTCAGTGTCGTTTGGAGTCCGTAACCAGCAGGCACTCACCTCTGTCTCGTCACGCATCGTGTCAGAAATCACGAATCCGACGGTATCGCGGTAGAAATGCATGAGTGAGCCAGCATTTCGACTGCCAATCGTGAGGTGCTGAAGTCGTGCGGTGAGAGGTCTCTCTTTCAGGGTGTCATCGTCCGGCTTGGGATGCCCGGCAACCCCAAAGACGATACAATTTCCATCAGGATCGGAGAAAGAAAAGGCCTCGTCTGTGAACAGGGGACTTGGTGCTGGGGCGAGAGAAACTCCTTGCTTCAGAAGTCTAGCCCGTAACATAGCAAGGTCGTCGCTGTTGGTACATCCAAAGGCCCCAAAACCCAGCACGCGCGACCCCTTTCCTCCAATGAGCAAGCGTCGTTGGGGACCCTGACAGAGCCAGACTCCGGCCTCAATTTGCTCGGCATCCATCCCCAGCACGTCCTGGTAAAAATGGGCCAGCCGTTGGGGTGCTGGACTCAGTAGTTGTATATGATCAAGTCGAGCGAACATTGAATCGTCCTTTCTCTATTGAGAGCTTACGCTTCTGCCAAAAAGCCACGTTCACGGTAGTAACGCATAGCTCCCGGATGCAACGGAATGGGCTCGACTCGGCACATATCTTCGGGTCTCATCGGATAATAGAGCGGACTTGCCTGAACAGGAAGGTGATGGTAGCGTGCTTCAAAGTCAGCGCGATCCTCGACAATGACTTGTGCCATAAGATAGGCAACCTCCTCTGGTAAATCATCGCGCACGATGATCACCCATTGACTGAAATCCACGGTGGGAAGACGTTGTTCTACACCTGGCAGGTCTCCTGGTTGCAGGTCTGCTCGTCTATATCCGTGTTGTTGACGCAGGGTTTCCAGGACTGTAGGATCAAGCGATAAGTAGCGCACTGCCTTGTCGTTCAAAAAACGTGGCCAGATCATCATTGCCTCATGAAAGAGGGCATCAACAGCTCCGGTGGCGAACCATGTCAGTGCTGGAAAAGGGGTATCAGTGACAAACCAGCGACCGCCCCATTGCTCGAGAGCCTCCCATGTTGTCCCGTAGGCCTTGAGCACTTTGTCTACAGCATACCCGATGACATTGATACCATCGTTGTACCCTGTTGCGATTCGTAGCGGCGGACGCTTCGCAACTATGTCTGCAAATGTCACCAGTCCATAGCGATCAGCCACGTCTGCATCAATAGCAAAGAGTAAGCGATCCCGGTGGGGAAGTGCTGCAATCGCACGAAGGTTGGAATGCGCATGTGTATATGGTCCGTGCCCTTGAAAAGCCATCG
>JBDTHH010000023.1:0-4435 GCA_039937055.1 Ktedonobacteraceae bacterium
GCCTTCCTTGTTCCTCCCGCTGGTCGCCCAGTAGACGCTTACATCATTTTTTCGAGTGCAAAGAAAAAAGTCCCTGGCACACAGAAAAGTGGACCGGATGCCCACTTTTCTCAAGGTTGCTCTGTTCCGTGCTTATTATATCACGTTATGTCTTTGAACGCAAGGATAACAGGCGCGCGTCACCGTTCTTTGAGGTGCCCTGACACATGGAGAAATGTCTTTTGCCTCCTGCCTTTTTTCTGACCATTGGCTGAGGCAAGCTGCCACCCCTTCGTGTTGCTTCTATGATATACTCTATTGTTGGCATCGTTGCATGCAAATAGGCTAACCGCATCAGCCTGGTTAGATCATAGATATATACAAAGGAGTATTGCCATGGCAGTGTCACATCTCTCGACGGATGAGCGGGCGCTTATTGAAGCGATTCATGAGCTGGCGTTGGAGCGCGTGGCGCCGCGTGCGGCAGCGATTGATCATAGCGCGGAATTTCCCTGGGATATGAAAGAGTTGCTGGCCCAGCAGGATATTTACGCGATGGCATTCCCGGCCGAGTATGGCGGTATCGGCTCAAGCGAGCTGGCAGTTGTGATGGCGGTAGAGGAGCTATCGCGGCACTGTGCGACCACCGGCCTGCTGTTAGCGGTGCAGCAGCTTGGGGCTATGCCGATTCTGCTGGGGGGCAACGAGCAGCAGAAGCGCAAGTATCTTCCGCCGCTGGCAAGCGGGGAGTGGCTGGCGGCCTTTGGTCTGACCGAGGCGGGATCGGGTTCGGACGCGGCGGCCATGCGCACGTTTGCGGTACACAAAGGCGATATGTACATCCTCAACGGCTCGAAGCGTTTCATTACCAACGGCGGCCTGGCGCAGGTGAACTCCATCTTCGCGATCACTGATCCTGAGGTGGGGACGCGCGGCATCAGCGCCTTCATCGTCGAGAAGGATTTCCCCGGCTTCTCGGTGGGCCGCATTGAGGACAAGATGGGCATCAAAGGCTCGCAGACCGCCGAGCTGATCTTCACAGACTGCGAAGTGCCGGCGGAAAACCTGCTGGGGCGCGAGGGCGAGGGCTTTAAGACCGCCATGATGACCCTGGATCGCACGCGTGTGGGCATCGGCGCGCAGGCCGTAGGCATCGCGCAGGGAGCGCTGGACCTGGCTGTGGCCTATGCCCGGCAGCGCATCCAGTTTGGCAAGCCCATTGGGGAGAACCAGGGCATCCAGTTTATGCTGGCGGACATGGCGACCAAAGTGGAGGCCTCGCGCCTGCTGGTGTATAACGCCGCCGAAATGATCGACAACGGGGAGCCGCATTTCAGCAAGTACTCCGCGATGGCCAAGATGTTTGCCTCGGACTCTGCTATGGAGGTGACCAACGACGCCATCCAGGTGCTGGGCGGCTATGGGTACATGAAAGAGTATCCGGCCGAGCGCATGATGCGTGACGCGAAGATCACACAGATCTACGAAGGCACAAACCAGATCCAGCGCCTGGTGATTGCGCGCGATCTATTGAGATAAGGTAGAGTAGCATGCCGTCGCTTTCATTTGATCCTGTGGCTCATGCCTATGATGCCACGCGTGGCTATCCTGAAGATGTCGCCTTGCAGATTGCCAGGGCGCTTGAAGCGGCCGCCGGCGCCAGCGCGCAGACCGCATTTCTAGAGGTCGGGGTTGGTACAGGCCGCATCGCCCTGCCCCTGGCCTCGCTGGGCCACATCTATACAGGCGTGGATATTTCGCCGAAGATGGCCGCACAGCTTGAGACCAAACTGCTGACCGCTGGCTGGCAGAGTGAGCAGCAACCGTGGGGTGCGCGGCCCGATGAAGATACGGCGCAGGCCCCCGAAGTGCGGAGATTCACAAACGCCGGGAAAGACGCCTCGCTGCGACTGGCGCTGGCCGATATCACCGCGCTCCCGTTCTATGACGCGACCTTTGATGTCGCGCTCGCCGTCCACATCTTCCACCTGGTTGATGGTTGGCAGCGGGCGGTGAGCGAGGTCCTGCGCGTGCTGCGACCCGGTGGGCTGTTCCTGCATTGCTGGGATGAGGATGTCACATCCGGGAAGTGGTCTGTTGAGATGATGTGGCAGAAGATTATGCGAGATATGGGCTATGAGATCAGGCGGTCGGGTTCACCGACGCGGACGTTGGTCACGCAGTGGCTCGTTGAGCGGGGATTGCAGCCCCAGGAGACGCGCGTGGCCCGCTGGGAGCACGCGGTTACCCCACGCCAGGCTATGGAGAACGTCACAAAACGTCTCTGGTCAAGCACATGGAGCGTACCCGATGCCGTATTCGAGGTGTCCGTGGAGCGCCTATGGAACTGGGCACAGGACTACTTCGGCGCAGACCTGGATACGCCATATACGCGCACAACGCAGTTTGTGATCTGCAAGACAGCGGTATAAGCTCCCTCTTCGTAGCTGCGCGATTTATCGCGCCGGGGCAGACCCGACGACATAGCAACCCCTGGCGCGATAAATCGCGCAGCTACGCAGGGGAAGAAGGGCGGCATTTTTCAATGGCTTCTTCTAGCATTGAGAAGGGCCAACCATCCTGCTCGTCCTTATGTTCCTCCCGTAGTCGCACCAGGGCTGGATACAAGCGTGGATCGCCAATCGCGATTGCGGCCTCCAACAAAAGGCTGCCCCACCAACCGGCCTCCAGGTTGGCCAGGAGCGGCTCTACCACTCGCTGGTCGTCTCTGCGCGCAAGTCCGACCATGGCTTCGCCGCTAGTCGTCGCGTCCTCATCGACGAGGCGAGCCAGCAGAGCCGCGCGGATGGCCGGGGAGTCGCTGTCGATCTGCGATCCCAGCCCAAACGTGGCCCAGTCGCGCACGTCGGTAGTGGGATCGGCGCTGAGTTCTATCAGGGTCTGGATCGCTCGCTCATCCTCATGGCACATCAGGCCAAAGACCACCCCGAAGCGTACACGCTCATCCGGGTAGTTCTTGAGGCGCAGCAGTGGCTCAATCGCGCGTGGGTCACGGCGGTGACCCAGCGCTATCGCAATAGTATTGAGCGCGGCAGGCTCTTGCGCGTGTGCAAGCATCTCCAGCAGCGCAACGACGGCCTCTTCGCGAAATGCATCGGCAGGCATACCCACCTGGCCGAGGATGTTGGCTCCTACACGTTGCTCATGTGCATCTCCAGAGGCGCAGAGCGTGCGTGCTCGCTCGAACGCGTCGCGGCCGCCTTGCAGGTGCAGCACCGAAATGGCTTCCCAGGCGGTATCTTCGTCCGTGTTGGTTAGAGCAGTATGGAACAAATCCTCATTTGTGCGAGGATCGGTACGTTGCCCCTGGTTGTTGATATGCTTGGTCATATTTTCTTCCTCAAGTTAGCAGGGCGCAGGCCTGCGCCCTGTTCCAACCACGCGCTCCCTCCGATTTTGTATCAACGCATGAGGCCAGTACACGAAAAGCTGGGTCAATACCCAACGACGGTCCCTACCTGCCGACTAGATCTTCCAGGCGGCTCACCTGGTCCAGGTCAGGAATACAGGGCCACAGAATAAGTTCATCTACCCCGATATCTGTAAAGCTTGCAATGGCCTTGCTCACCGCTTCAGGGGTCGCGGGGATGTTGTTGGCCATCTGTTGCGCCATTGGCCCCATGAAGCTGTAGTAGTTAAGAATGGTGGTATGGATGCCCTCGCTGGCGTTGGGTCCGAGGCCATAATACATGCAAGCGACCAGGCGTGGCTTGCCGGCCCTGCCGGCCTCCTGCCAGACCTTTCCAGCCATATTGAAGAGTTGGCGCGCGCGTTCCGAGTCGCCGCCGCCGCCCGCGATATAGCCGTCTCCCCAGCGCCCAAGTCTCTGGATGCCCGCTGGTGAGTAAGCGCCGAGCAGTATCTCAGGGCCACCTGCCCGCACTGGCGCCGGGCCAATAGGGCCAACCTGCTCACTGAGTGCTTGCCCGGCCCAGATCCTGGTCATCTGCGCAAGTTGCAGGTCGAAGCGTTTGCCGCGATCATGCAAAGAAGTGGCGGTAGCCCTGAAGTCATCCTCCCGGCTGCCAACCCCCAGCCCCAGCGTGAGCCGTCCATTGGAGAGCGCGTCAAGGCTGGCGCTCTGTTTAGCCAGTAGAGTGGCATCTCGCAGCGGTGCCAGCAATACTGATGTCACCAGGCGCACACGTTCGGTCACCGCTGCGACGGCCGCGAACGTAATCAGCGGCTCAAAGTTGGGGTACACCACACGGTCGACCAGCGCCAGGCTGGAAAAAGGTCCCGCCTCGGCTCTCCTGGCCCAATCAAGGATCAGCTCCCTGCGGACACCAGGGATGTTGGCTGGTAGCCCGATACCAATTTTCATGATGCTCTCCGTATAAGTGGATGGTTATTTGACTACATTTTTCTTATTATATGCTATTTCTGTTTCTTGTGATGCGAAATATTTTGCCTGAGCAGGCGCCGTAATTCGTAG
>JBDTHH010000024.1:0-8698 GCA_039937055.1 Ktedonobacteraceae bacterium
CAAGCCCGCCTGTTCACCGACGGCATCACGATCTCATTGGCGAACAGGCGGGCTTGTCAACGGCACCCCTACGGATACGCGCGGAGGACGCCTCATGCCTGCGAGATCTGCACATACTGCCCATCTACGGACTTCGACGTGCCGTTCTGGGGCAGACCCTGCGTCGAATTAACCTGGGCGGTCACCAGACGCGTGTCATCAGGGGACCAGGCCATGGCAAAGATTGGTAGGTCGGTGTAGAAAGTAAAATGGCGCTCGCTATCGGCATCCCAGCCTAATACGACTGCACACAGATCGCCACAATAGACCTGGGTGACTGCCGCGATGCGTTTCCCATTATGCGACCAGGCCACAGCAAAGATGAGGTCGGGGAGTACCCCCTTGCTAGGATCGCCATACGCGACTTGCACGTTGTACCCATCATAGGTATACCTGAGAGCGCCTGTCCCTGCATCCCACACCTGCGCCGTCTTGTCCCACGAACCGGAGACGATGGACTTCCCATCCGGCGACCAGGAGACCGAGCTGACCTGGTTGGTGTGACCGCGGTAGGTGTACACATGCTTGCCGGTCGTGGCATCCACGATCTGAACCGTGTTGTCGGCGGCGCCAGAGGCGGTTCGCTGGCTATCGGGCGACCACACGACCGCATTGACGCCCGCCTGGTGACCGCGATAGACGTACTTCTGCGCACCGGTTGCCACATCCCACAGACGCACAGTGCCATCATCCCCGCCAGAGGCAATGGTCCTGCCATCCGGCGACCACGCGACCGTCTTTACTGTGTCGCTATGCCCATGATAGGACACGACATGCTCTCCACTTAGCCCATCCCACACTTGCACCGTCTTATCGATGGAGCCTGAGGCCACCCGTTGACTGTCCGGTGACCAGGCCACCGCCTGCACTCCGGCAGTGTGACCATGGTAAATGAAGGGCCGGAAATGATCGCCAGGGGTAGCTGCCCATACCTGCACCGTCTGATCGAAGGATCCCGAAGCGATATACGTGCCGTTGGGTGACCATGCGACCGATGTGACATGATCGGTATGCCCACGGTAGGCGTACAAAGCTTTCCCAGGACGATGAGGGGTAGCCGTGGGAACGGGGGCGGACGATGAGGAGAGCGCGGGACCGCACCCTTCAAGACTCACAGTAAGCATGCACGCTGCCAGACCCCGCAGCATCCCACGGCGCGAGAGGCTCCCAGCAAGCTGACCTGTTTGTTGACGCACCATCGGCGAATCCCTTTCTCGATGCAAAATACTGAACGACAATGTGGGACAGGGCCGGTTTTGTAACTACCAATATCTCTCAATAGGGTTACATGCAGAGGATACCATGCCAATCAGATGACTGTCAAGAGAAATGTGTAGAGGGCAACCTCGCATCGCGTGGGGGCACCCCAGACCACGTAGGGGCTTCCCGGACCACGTAGGGGCGCCGCTGGCCTGCGCCCTGCACGCCGACGCGACGCAGGGGTTGCAGGTCATCGTCCAGGTCGCTCACCCTGGAGAGTTACGCGCAGAATTCCTCGGCCACGGCAAGCAAAATCTTGACGGCCTGTTCAACCTGTGTCAGGTCGGACCACTCGATGACGGCATGCGCGCCCGCGCCACCGGGGCCGATGATGACGGTAGGGATACCGGCGGCGGCCAGCAGGGCTGAGTCCATCCACCCGGTTGCTCCACCTTCTCCCGGCTCGCGTCCAAGCACGGTGTGAGCATGGCGGCGGACCGCCTGCACGATGGGTTCCGTGGGTGAGATCTCAAAGGGGTCGCGCGCCATTGTGGTGCGCACTGTAGCTTTGAAGGTGGCATCGGAGGCGGCGATCCGCTCGAAGATACTGGGGATCTCGGCCTCGACGGTCTGCAAGCTTTCGCCGGGGATGGTGCGGCGCTCGATGCTCAGCAGGCAACGCCGGGGGTAGCTGGAGAGTTCCTGTCCGCCCGCGATTAGAGAGGCATGCACCGAGCCGCTGCCGAGCTGGGGATGTGCCGGGTGCGCGCGCAGTGCCAGGTCGAGCGCTTCCAGGCCGGTGAGCACTTTCCCCATTTTGACAATGGCATCGACACCAAGATGGGGCAGCGAGCCATGGGCCGCGCTGCCCTCGGTCTCTACTTCGAACCAGGTGAAGCCTTTGTGCGCGGTACAAATCTCCAGTTCCGTTGGTTCGCTGACAATGGCGGCGTCGGCGCGCCATTTTTTGACGATAGAGCTGGTGCCGAGGCTGGCATATTCTTCGTCCACGACCGCCGTCACGATGACATCTCCGCGCAGGCTGCGCCGCGTAGCCGCGGCTCCGGCGAGCATGATGGCGGCCAGCCCGCCTTTCATATCGTAGGCCCCCCGTCCATACAGGCGCTGACCCTGGATGTATGGCTCGTGCGGCCGCTCCATGCCCTCCACACCGACGGTATCCATGTGCGCGTTGAGCAGCAGTGAACGCCCACCCCCACTCCCGCGTGCTATGCCAATGACATTGGGCCGTCCAGGCACAGGCTCGTCGATCTCGACTGCCAGCCCCGCCGCTGCGAGCCAGCCGGCCACAAAACGCGCGATCTGACCCTCGCCCGCGCCGCCTGGCACCAGGTCTGGATTGATAGAATCGATAGCTACCAACTGTCGTAAAAGCTCAGCTACTTCACTCACACGTGCGTCTCCTCTCACACCGCTCGTATCTGACGTTGGCGAGATTTGCGCATCAGGACATAGCCCGTTTCCAGGATGGAGAAGATGTCGATGCCAAAAGTATGCAGCTTCAGTCGTGTACGCGAAAGTACATTCCTGACAGGACGCATCTCCTGGTCCCAGACACCATTCAACTGCGCGTCTTGCAGGCGCTGGCGACAGGAAGCAATGAGTTGCTCGGTGACGTTGCCGCTATTGAAGCTTGCCAGGAGGATTTCATAGGGACAGTAGTGGGGGTAGGATTTCAGGAGGGGGAGGAGGACGCACACTTCGCTGGTGGTGAACTGTTGCTCTGCGATGAGACGCGGTCCGCTTTCATCGCAGGAGAGTTGGGATAAGGTGCCCAGAGAGGTGTTTAATGCGAGCATGTGTCCGGCTGGTAACAAATCCTTCAATGGAAAGTGGTTGATCTCTACACTTGACTGTGGCTGCTGCGTGTAGCGAGCTGAAGCTTTCGCTTTACGAAGGGGGGT
Source organism: Ktedonobacteraceae bacterium (assembly GCA_039937055.1). Lineage (GTDB taxonomy): Bacteria > Chloroflexota > Ktedonobacteria > Ktedonobacterales > Ktedonobacteraceae > JALYTT01. Next base: position 3,165 of record JBDTHH010000024.1, read on the forward strand.
GGTTTTTTGCATGCTCGTACTCTCCTTATGTTGCTGTGCCAGTATACTACTGGCGGCGGGGTCAATGGATACGCGTTTCAGGGAATATGTATGCAAACAACTCTATTGCGGAAGATACCGCTTTTGTATTTACTGTACCACGCATGTGTCCTTTCTGTTGTGCTTGTGTTACATCAGCCGGTGCCTGTTTCACTGTTGTAATGAATATATGACGAATCTCGGACGCGGATAGCAATTTTTAGAGGCTCTTTCGTGAGTGACATTAAAATCTTCTAAGCTATGAGAGGCAAAATATGTGGACAGCGGCCGATAGGCTAAATATTTATTTTACTAGTAGCTTGTGTAATAGATATAGTAACACAACTTAGGCTGAAAAATCAAGTACCTTAGCCTGGGGGTGAACAAACCTAATACAGCCCTATTGGTAAAGGTGAGCGAGGGGAGCCGGAGGGGAGAGCCTATGTGGGATATTCTGGCTACTTTGGGGGCGAAAATCCCGTAAATGGCAAATCCCGATACATACTGCTGTACGTGTCCCTACGAATGGGCACATGCTACACAACAAACGCATCTTAAGGAAGGCGTGCCAGCAGTATGCAGAGAAACGGTGTGCCTGCGCGGCTGACGGGTCAGCACTTTCAAGCGAGCGCCGATACAGTAATCATCGGGAACGGCATTGCCGGGTTAACCGCTGCCGTGGAAGCACGCCGCTTTGCGCCCAACAAACAGATCATCATGATTACAGAGCAGTGCCACCCTACGATCAATACCCCGGCACTTAAGCAATTTGCCGTGGGAAAGATCGAACGCGGTCAGTTACTGGCATATCCCATTGGTACTGAGCAAGCGATGGGTATCCAGGTGCTGCAGGCGCGGGTCGATGCCATCGATGGCTACGAACGTTTTGTGCGTTTCGCCGGAGGGCATGGCCGGGTATATTATGACTCACTGTTGCTGGCCACCGGCACGAAAGCTGCCGGGCTGGGGTCGCAGGTGCCGGGTCGGCAGTTTGACGGTGTGCTTGTGCTCCATAGGCTCAAGGACTACCTGGACCTGCGACGAAGATTGAAGGAGGTACGCGAAGTGCTGGTCATCGGCGGCGGCATTCATGCTGTAGAGAGCGTCATGAGCATGCTTCAGGCTGGCAAGCGAGTGTCATGGCTACTGCGTGGCAAGACCTGCATCTCGCATATCCTCAACCAGGCGGCCTCCGACCTGTTGCTGGCATATGTCGAGCAGGCAGGGGCCAGGGTCTACCTGGAGACCGAGGTAGCCGGCATCGTGGGCAGCATCGGGGCTGTCGCGGGCGTGGTCACGAACCAGAACCAGTTGCTCTCCTGCCAGTTGGTGCTGGTATGCACGGGAACAAAGCCCGCCACGACGTTAGCGGAGCATTGCAACCTGCCGCTGATCCACGAGCCGGGGCGCGGCATTCTGGTGGATGACGAGCTTCGCACAAGCGTGCCGTCTATCTACGCCGCCGGAGACGTGGCTGCGCTCAAGAATCCACAGACGGGGGTCCACCACGCGCGCGCGCAGTGGTATGCCGCTGTAGTGCAGGGCCATACCGTCGCCGCCACGATGACCGGGCAACCCGTGAGCAGTTTGCACGCGGCGCTGGGGGTCTCCTGGCACGCGGCGCGCCTGGGTGTCCTCTCGCTCCTCTCGGTGGGCAGTCCCCAGGGAGGCATCGAGAAGACCACCGTACTCAGTGACAGCAGCCGGGGAGGATACCGGATGCTGGCAATCGCCGGGGATCGCCTGTTCGGCTATCTTTCGCTCGGCCCAACGCAGCCCGCTGGCCTGGCTATTAAGCGCCTTATTGATGAAGGACTCTCTATTCGTGGCGCACTGGAGCCGCTGCTCAAGGGCACCTTTGATGGCCATGAATACTTCCCACCCACGCGTTCAAGCAGCGACTATCCTGTGGCGACGCGCGGCAGCTCGACTGTCAAACCAGAGCGGGCCACGCCGCCCGTGCGCATCTCCGAGCCTGAGCAGCCTGTGACTGCGGCGGAACGTCCGCTCTCTATCGTTGCCCCGGCTCCAGCGGCGCGTCCACGGCACAACACGGAGCCGCTGACCTTCCCCGCGCGATCGCGTGAGGAGCGTATAGCCAGGAAGACGGCGCAGGCAGGGCCGATCCGCGAGCCTATTCCTCTAGCCACTGGTATGTTCCCGGCCACGGCGGGCGCTGGCCGGGGTGAAAATAAAGATGCAAGCAGGGATGAGCCAGCAACGGTCTCACCATTGTTCACAGCGCTCCCAGCATCGAGGCGCTCTATACGGTCGCGAAACCTCTGGTCCTATGACCAGCATCGCGATCAGTTGCCTGGGTAAGCAAGCCCAGAGAAGGGGTATACCATGGTATGTCCACGTTGTAATGCCGTGTGGGACCAGAGCAAGCAGGCCTGCACACGCTGTGGTTTCGCGGTCCGTCCACAGCGTCGCACCACATCCGCCGCCGAGACAGATATCAGGCAACCGCCGGTCAAGCGTGTTTCAGAAAGCTTCGCCCCGGAGAATTTCCCTGGGACAGGGCCAGCGCGGCGAGTGCATTCGGTGCGGCCTGAGACCTCTGGGCCGGCAGGAGGGCCGCGGACGCCGATCCCGCCAGCGTTTGGCGAGGGCCAGGCGGAAAGCGAGGCCCGTTTCCGTCAAGAGAGGCCATTCCGGGTGAAATTCTATAAAGGAGGGGTTTCCTCAGAGGAGAGCGGGACGATGGTGCAGGAAGATCCGCGCTCTACGCGCTCCACTGACGCCCTATCATGGGATGCAAGTAGCGCGCAGGAGCCTCCCCGGAAACCTGGCTCGGCGGCTCAGCATATCCACAGCCGTGAGAGGCGCACGCGCACGCAGGAGTCCCACCAGTCTGAGCCAGCATCTGAGCGCCAGGGCGCGCCAAGGCTGAAGCCTGGCATGCTGCTGTACTCCAATCGCTACCGCCTGAGCGAATGTCTGGCGCAGCAGATCTGGCTCGCGGACGCCTCTGAGACGCAGTGGCTGGCTCAGGATGCCAGGCGTGGGGGCGCGCTGGTCAGGCTGGCAGAAGTTGTGCTGCCAGAACGGGACTCGGCGCTCAAGCAATCGATCATACGCTCGGCAACAATGGCCCTGCATGCAGTTGGGCGGCACACCCATGTGCCGACGCTACTGGATGTTTTTAATGACCAGGAACGCACCTTCTTTGTGTTTGAGCATGTCGAAGGCGAAACGCTGTTTGCGCGTATGCGGCGCCTCGGACATTTTCTGACGGAGCCAGAGGTCATTGAGTGCTGCTTACAGGTGACCGAGATCCTGGAGTTTCTGGAGCAGCAATCGCCCCCGCTGGTGCATGGGTTGCTGCGTCCGGAGAACATCATCGTCGGTCGTACGCGCTCGCATTACATCCTCATCAACTTCTCAGTCATACTTGCCGGCGGGGCCACGCAATTTGTGGGCGGGAGCGCACGCTCTCAACTCTCGCCGTACTCGGCACCTGAATTCTCGCACGGCGTGATCGACGCGCGTTCCGATATCTACTCGCTGATCGCCACGGCGTATTACCTGCTGACCGGGAGCGTACCTGTGAGGAGCAACGGCAGCATCATGCATGCCCGGCGGCTCAATCCCAATATCAGCGCGCCATTCGAGGCTATCCTGGCAAAGGGCCTCTACTCAGGCCAGGGGCTGCGACCCGATATCTCCCAGCGCTACCAGCATGCCTCCGAACTGCGCCAGGCGCTGCTGATGCAGCACACGGTCAGCGGCACGCTCACGCCCGCCCCCCCACAGCCACCCATCGAGGAACGCCAGCCACCCACCCCCACCACGCCGCCTATCCCCGCGAGCGAGAACGCGCTGCGGAACCATCCGGCCTTACAATCACTAGTCGCCAATCTCGATCTGGACAAGGAGGAGCGTGTCCTGCTGTTGCCTGAGCCAGAGAATCTGCCTCCCCTGCTCGAAAGCAACGACTACCAGAGAGCGCTGGTCCTGCTCTGCGGCCTGCTGCTTTGCCTGGCGATGGTGATCGTGGTGACGCGTGGCTGGATGTAGGGAGAAGGGAAATGGCGGCGAGGGCGGTCACATAGGCGTGAACGTGGTGTTTCCTCGCGCTGCTCTTGATTTTTTATGTCTCTGTCAGGTAAGCTCAGGAAAAAGCCACAGCAGGAAAGCGAGAGCATTATGACACAACCGGCAGCGCGTATTGAGGTTATACGGGATAGCTACTTCGGCACAACCATTGAGGACCCCTATCGCTGGATGGAGGACCGCCAGAGCGCAGAATTCCAGGCCTGGCTGCGGGCGCAGGCCGAGCATGCCAGGGCCTACCTGGATGCCCTGCCGGAGCGCGCAGAGCTACTGGCACGCATCAGCGAACTGCACAGCGCCAGCGCTAGTATCGCAGGCTTCAAGGCAGCGGGAGGGTATGTCTTCTATCTGAAACACGAGCCGCAGGATGCTCTGCCGAAACTGGCGCTGCGCCCGGCACAGGGCGGCATGGAGAAGATCCTGTTCGACCCCAACACGCTCTCCGGCGAGGCGCATACGGCGCTCGATTGGTATTATCCCTCACGCGATGGGCGCTACGTTGCCTATGGCATCTCCCAGGGGGGCTCCGAGAACAGCACCCTGCATGTGCTGGAGACTCACAGCGGCGAGACCCTCGATCTGGCCATTGAGCGCGTGTATTTCGGCGGCGTTGACTGGCGGGAGGACAACCACTCTTTCTTCTACCAGCGCCTCCCCATGCTGGCCTCGAACGCACCCATCACCGACTACTACAACGATGCCTGCATGTACCTGCACCGCCTGGATGAAGATGTCCACAGCGACCTGCCAGTTTTCGGGCGCGGTATCAATCCGCTGGTCGAGATGGCGCGCGAGGATGCGCCCTACCTGTCCACCTCGGCGCTCAGTGACTGGGTGATCGGCCGCGTCGAGCATGGAGACAGGCGAGAGTTGACGGTATATGCGGTACTGCGCGCGCAACTCAATGAACGCGAGACGTGTCCCTGGCAAAAAATCGCCGACATCGAAGATGAAGTCACGGACTTCGCGTTCACCGGGGATACCATCTATCTCCTGACGCACAAGGGTGCCCCCCGCTACAAGGTGCTCGCTACCTCGCTCAGAGAGCCTGACCTGGCGCGTGCCAGCGTGATTGTGCCGGAGAGTGAAGCGGTCATCGAGGCTCTCCTCGCTGCCGGTGACTCCCTGCTGACGCTTGATCTTGCGGGCGGCAACGCGCGTATGCGGCACGTACACGTTAGCAGCGGAGAGATCGCGCCGGTGGCGTTGCCCTTCGAGGGCACGATCCGGGAATGGATACATGATGAGGCGAATGGTGTGGTCTTCTTCAAGATGGAGTCCTGGTTCGTCGCGCCCCGCGCCTATCGCTACGCCACCGGCAGCGGGCACATAGAAGACAGCGGGTTGATCCCATCCTCGCCGCTTGATGTGAACGCTATGGAGGTCCATGAAGTATTCGCGCCCGCCCAGGACGGCACACAGATCCCGCTCTCGATTATGCATAAGAAAGGCCTGACCCT
>JBDTHH010000025.1:0-6197 GCA_039937055.1 Ktedonobacteraceae bacterium
TCCACATATCCACAGCCCCTACGTACTACTATTATATATTTTTTAATTAAGATAAATATTACAGTAGTAGTAGTAGGGGCTGTGGATATGTGGATAACTTGGGAAAAACGTGTTTTTTGGTGATAACCCCCTGTAAGCTTACAAGGACTTCCCAGGCTGTCCCAGACCACCTGCAAAAAGTTATCCACAGGCCCGAAAAACAGCGGTCGCTCTGTGGATGAGTGGTGGATACAATGGGGATAAGTCGAGAGGTAGTGTGGATAACTTCAAAGGGTTGCGGGCAACAAAGGTAGAATGTGGATAACTTATCCACAGAGAATGTGGATAAGTTTTGAGGCTTATCCACCGCTTCGGGAAATTGTGGATAAGTTATCCACAGAGAATGTGGATAAGTCTAGCCTTGCCGCCTGCTTTGTGGACAATGTGGATAAGTTATCCACAGAGAATGTGGATAAGTTCTTAATACTGCCTGTTATGTGGATAACTCCAAAAAAGTGCCGCAGAAGTCTGGCGCGGGACTTTTGCACAATTTCGCCGGGTTATCCACAATTTGCGCCGATTTATCCACCTTTTGCGCAAAAAACCCATCATAGCCAACTTTATGTCAAGCTATTCAGCGAAAACAGCTAAAATCGTATGCATAATATGCACAGAGATCTCTGTGATAGCTTTAACCTGTTACTGCCTGCTCTGTGGATAATGTGGATAAGTTATCCACAATTTGTGTGGATAACTGTCTTACTGAAAGATAGTCAATATTATATATGTCGATGGAGTTTGCTATTACTGCCTGCTCTGTGGATAGTGTGGATAACTTATCCACAATTTGTGTGGATAACTCAAAATCACTGGTTGCTTTGTGGATAACTGTAGATTTGGCTTGCTTCTGGCTCGATGTATCTGCATGATGTCGTGTGTAAGTATGTAAGTGATTGAATACGGTTTTCAGATGATGTATAAAATTTTATACCATCTAAATGCTATCCAGACTATAAAACGCAGCGGACGCAATAAATCAGGTTTCTACGAAGCAAAGTATGGTTTTGTGTCGTGAGGTAAAGGGGATGGTTTTGTGTCGCGAGGGACAAAAAGTCTCGTGGAACAGGTCGGCTCGTCTTGAGTTATCCACATGATTGTGGACAACTCATTGAAAAATGTGCAGAACTCGCTTTTTATGGCAATTATATCCTTGTTGTTCGGTAATGCCGGCTAAGTTCGGAGTGTAGCCATTCCTATAACAATATGGCAGCGGGTCAGAACACATTCTAAACGGTGAGGTAGCTCATCTCTATCTTATTCGATGCTGATGCGCGGATCAATCATAGCGTAGCCCAGATCGGCCAGGGCGTTGCAGATCACGACCGCCACGCTTACCAGCACAGTTGTAGCCTGGATGACGGGGTAATCGCGGTCACCGACAGCGTTAATAGTGATATAGGCGAGACCAGGAATATTAAACAGGTTCTCAGTGATGAAGAGGCCAGTCACGATGAAGGCCAGGGAGTAGCCAATATAGCTGAAGAGTGGGATGCAGGCATTGCGCATAGCGTGCAGCCAGATTACCCGGCGTTCACTGAGGCCTTTCGCGCGTGCTGTGCGTATATAGTCCTGCCCCAACGTCTCCAGAATAGTGGCCCTGGTGATGCGCGAGAAGTAGGCGGCCCCGGTGGTAGCAGTAATGAGCACCGGGCCAATATGGGCCTGCCAGGAGTCCCAACCTGCCACTGGCAGAGATGGCAGGTTCTGGTTATAGAGCCAGACCATAGCCAACTGAAATACAACAATCAGCGCGATATCGGGAATGGCATAGAACACAAGTATAGTCGTAGACAGCGACGTATCAACATGCGTATTGGCGCGCAGGGCCGCGAGAATGCCAATGGGAATGCCGATAAGGATTGTGACGGCCAGCACCTCCAGGCCCAGATCAACAGAGGTAGTAAGGCCATCTTTTAGCACATCCCACGCCGGGCGATTCTCATAATGAAAGGAGAGGCCGAAGGTGCCATGCAGGCAATTGTTCAGGAAGTTGTAGTATTGCTGCCACCAGGGCAGGTCCAATCCATACGTGTGGAGCAACTGGCTGTAAAGTTCAGGTGTATAGTGCAGCCCCAGCAGAGCGCGAACCGGGTTTCCTGGGGCGATATAGCCCATGATGAAGGTGATAAATGTGACGCACAGCAGGACGAAGACCAGGCCAATGGCGCGTGAAAGCAGAAAGCGGTACATGGCGGATACCTTTCGTGGAGACGGGTGAAATATGCTTGTTCTTTTGTACCTCTCTCCAATATATACGGCCTATCTATGCCGTGAGTAACAAAGATCTCTCTTCTTGTGGTTAGAATTTTCTCAGCCAGGAAAAATCTATTGTCAAACTTTTATGATGTATGGTATACTAGGAGCGAAATGGGGAGATGAGCGGTCTCGCCAGGGGTAGCGCCCGGCGGACTGGTCGGAAACCTGGTTTGTTGTAGTGTAGTAGCGTAGCTCGTTCGTATACTGGATAAGGAAGACCAGCGAGCGCATCATTGCACGAGTCGGTATACCGGGGTGTAGCGCAGTCGGCTAGCGCGCAGCGTTCGGGACGCTGAGGTCGGAGGTTCAAGTCCTCTCACCCCGACCAAATTGGCACTCTCGCTTTCTTGGGCACAGTTTGAAATGAGTGGCATCTCTCAGGAGAATATAGTGAACATGACCTACCAGCAGCACTCACGCGCTTTCGCGGACCGCCGGCCTACACCGGTGGACGGTACGGAGAGTACCGGCGCGACGGCGGAGTGTCCGGGTCATCTCTATCACTCAGGACCACTGCCGAGTCTACTTGAACGTGCAAGACGTTTGCCTCCTTATCCGCCCAGTCGTCGTCGCAGGTGGCGCTAGAAGCTGAGAGGCCGGTGGGTTGTTTCCCCTCCCACTCCTGTTCTCTCGCGTTGCTTCTCCTCGCTGTCTGCTACCGGTATAGGCTCTGACAGAGAGGAAGGAACGCTACCATGCCTGTTCTTGTCCTAAATTCCTCTTTACAGCCTCTCTCGGTTATTCCTGAGCGCCGTCTCATCGTCTTGCTGTCTAAGCAGAAGGTGACCTTCGTGGACGACGATGTGCGCAGGTTGATCGAAGAGAGTATCGAGGCCCGCCGCCTGGAACTGGAGCGTCCCGTTATTGTGCAGTTGCTGGCCAATGTACGGGTGCCGCGCGTGGCCTTGCAGCCCACACGCTCGAATATCCTGCTGCGCGACGATGAAACGTGCCAGTACTGCGGCAAGCGTGGCCGTGATCTGACGCTTGATCATATTATCCCGCGTTCTCGTGGTGGTGGGAGCACCTGGGAGAATCTCGTGGCCTCCTGTAAGTCGTGCAATGGCAAGAAGGGCAACCGTTTTCTCAAAGATGTGAATATGCGCCTGATCCGCCAGCCGCACGCCTTGACGCAGGAATACGCCGGGTTCTTCCTGCTGCGCTATCCTAAGCTGCGCGAGGCCTACGAGGAATTCCTGATGAGCGCTCAATCTGGCCAGCTTAAAGGATTAAGCGCGTAGGCCGATAGATAGCAATGGAATACAGCCTGCGTGGAACGCTGAAGGTGGCAGGGTCGGAGAACGGTGGATGGGAACATGTGAAACCAGGCAACGCATGAACCCGTTCCAGTATATGCATGGCTGCTCTTGATGGGCAGCCATCATACACTGGTGTTTGCCCTGTAGAGGGTCCGCCGTGTGCCTACAGGAACGGAGATCCAGTTCGAGGTATGCATGCCTATATTCAATAAAACTATGCCAGGGGACTCTACTTTGAGGGTTGGCCCCACGTACCTGTGTCTGCATGGCCATTTCTATCAGCCTCCTCGTGAAAATCCCTTCACAGAGCAGATCCCGCTAGAGCATGAAGCTACTCCATTTAAAAACTTCAACGAAAAAATTACCGCTGAATGCTATCGACCCAATGCCGAGGCCGGCAACTTTGAGGCCATCAGCTACGATATGGGGCCGACGCTGGCCGCGTGGTTGCAGCACACCCATCCCGCTGTCTACCAACTGATCATCGACGCGGACCGGCATCACATGCAGCGGTACGGCGTGGGGAACGCGCTGGCCCAGGCATACAATCACACCATCCTGCCGCTGGCCAGCGCGCGCGATAAGCAGACGCAGATCATCTGGGGCTTACAAGATTTTCGCCATCGCTATGGACACGCTGCCCACGGCATGTGGCTGGCGGAGACGGCGGTGGACCTGGAGAGCCTGGATATCATGGCCCGCCATGGCGTGCTCTATATGGTGCTGGCTCCCTGGCAGGCCGCCGAACCCGTCGATTCCAGCGAGCCTTACCTGGTGCGGCTACCTGCCGGGCGCAGCATCACCGTCTTCTTCTATAATGCGCCGCTCTCCGGGGGCGTCTCCTTCGATTGGGATACCACCAGCAACGCAGACCTTTTCGCGGCGACCTACCTGCCACGCCACCTGGCACTAGAGAAGCTGGCGGCCGAAGAGCCTCAGATCTTGCTGGTCGCCACCGATGGTGAGCTGTACGGGCATCACCGGCCCTGGCGCGATAAGTTCCTGGCGCGCCTGGTCGAGCATAGCGCGCCCGAATATGGGTTCGAACTCTGTACCCTGGAGCGTTACATGCAGATGTACCCGGCGACGCAGGAGGTGCAACTGCGCCTGCCGAGCGCCTGGAGCTGCTCGCATGGTGTGGCGCGCTGGGATAGCGGTTGCGCGTGTACGGAGGGAGACAGCAGTTGGAAGCCAGGACTGCGCCGCGCGCTCAACAATCTGGCTGTACGTGGCGATGAGTTGTTCCAGCAGCACGCGGGCGAGACGCTGAGCGATCCCTGGGCGGCGCGCGATGTCTACCTGGCGCTGCGCAATGGCTGGGTCACACAGGAGAATTTCTGGGCGCGCTACGGCAAACGACGGCGCGCGCCTGCTGACCCCCAGCAGGCCCGGCACACGTTGTTGCTGCTCGAAGCCCAGTACTACCAGCAATACAGTTTCACAAGCTGCGGCTTTTTCTTCGAGGACCTGGACCGCATTGAGCCGCGCAACGATATCGCCTTCGCGCGGCGCGCGATCAGTCTGACCTGGCAGGCCACCAGCGTCGATCTGCAACAAGATTTCTTGCGCGACCTGGCGGCCGCCAAAAGCTGGCGGCGACCTCTCAATGGCGAGGACCTGTATCGTCAGCTCCCGCTGGTTACCCCCGGTCTGCTGCCGCCGCTGCCATCACGCTCAGCAACTATACGCGAGCAGGAGGACGTAGCTTAAAGGAGCATCTCCCAATGGCCGAAAACTGGAGTAAAGAGACGCGCCCCGTGGGGCCGCAGAATATACAGACACAGGAGAGCTTGCCGCAGGAGGCTGCCTCCCCGGTCGCGGAAGTGACGACCTCCATCATAGGGGCAGCGCATGGCGACGAGGCGTCGCGTCGCTTTCTCCTGCGCGTGGTGCAGCCAGGGCTGGCCGGCCTGATGGATGGCTCAGTCTCGACGCTGGCGCCTATCTTCGCCGCAGCCTTTGCTACCCATCGTCCGTGGATCGCGTTTATCGTGGGCATGGCGGCGGCCACCGGGGCGGGTATCAGCATGGCGTTCTCCGAGGCGCTCTCCGACGATGGCGCGCTCACCGGGCGCGGTAAACCGGCCGTGCGCGGCGCGATTACCGGGGGCATGACATTCTTGGGAGGATCATTGCATACACTGCCATTCCTGGTGTCAGATCTGCACATCGCGCTGCTGATCGCCTATATCGTCGTCGCCGTGGAACTCGTCGTCATCGCCGCCATTCGCCACCGCTTCTTCGGCACGCGCTGGTGGCTCTCGATATTGCAGGTCATCGGCGGGGGCGCGCTGGTCTTTACCGCCGCTTTAATCTTCGGCAATGTATGAGAGGTAGGAGCGCCGTTGACAACATCGGCTCCCTACGATAGGTGGCGCGCAAGTGCCTCGTCGAACGCCAGGCCTGGGATTGTCCAGTCGGTTATGGGTGTATAGACCTGCCGCCTCCACTGGTAGGGCAGTTCCACCACCAATCCAGGGCGCGGGGCCAGGCGCGCCATAGACAACACATCGTGCAACACGGTCTCTTGCTGGATGCGTTTATGCGGCTCTCCGAAGGCGTGTCCAAAGGGCCAGTGGAGGAAGAGCATACGGGGCGCCTTCACCTTCAGCGCCAATTCCTGGACCAGTGCCAGCGCGACGG
>JBDTHH010000026.1:0-15257 GCA_039937055.1 Ktedonobacteraceae bacterium
TCCCTTGGGGGCCTGTGGGGCCTCCTCCCAGCCACCCGGATGCGGCAAGCCGAATCCCTACGCGGGAAGAGGCATCGCCCTGATATCCGTGCAATGAACCTTGACAGAGCAGTAGCTGCGCGATTGATCGCGTGTGAGCTGCCATGATGACCGGTTAGCCCCAGCGCGATCAATCGCGCAGCTACGAAGGATGGGCAACTTGTACATGGCCCTGTTGCCTTCGCAAAATATCTATACATTTTGCTTGATTTCTGCTAGTATACTATTAGCGAATGTATCTATTGAAGAGACATGCTTTGCAGCCGACGAACACAAGCACGAATACAAACGCGATGGGGCAAACTTCGACTCCAGCGTTTCCCATTGTAGGCATTGGGGCATCCGCTGGTGGGTTAGAAGCCTTCACGCAGATGCTGAAGCATCTGTCTGCCACTACGGGCATGGCCTATGTGCTGGTCCAACACCTGGACCCTATGCACGCCAGTCTTTTATCCGACCTGCTTGCTCGGACTACACGCATGCCCGTGCATGAGGTCAGAGAGGGCATGCTCGTCGAAACGAACCATATCTATGTCATTCCTCCCAACACCGACATGACATTGGAACATGACACGCTCACCCTCGTACCCCAGACCAAAACAGATGGGCAGCACCTCTCCATTGATACATTCTTGCGTTCGCTGGCCGAGAGCCGAGCCTCCCGCGCCATCGGCGTGATTCTTTCAGGCACGGCCTCCGATGGCACGCTCGGACTCCAGGCTATCAAAGCGCAGGGGGGAATCACCCTGGCCCAGGATACCCACTCTGCCAGATTTTCTGGCATGCCCCAGAGCGCGATTACCGCGGGCTACGTGGACTTTATCGGATCACCAGAACAGATCGCCAGGGAACTGACCAGGATCAGTCGCCATCCCTTTCTGCGCCAGCCGCCAGTGGCGGAGATTGACGAGGAGGAGGAATCGGCTCCACATGCGCGCGGGCAGCATTCTCTAGAAGAGGAACACGCGTTCCAACAGATCCTACGTGTGCTCGGCCGGCGGACAGAGGTGGATTTCACTGCGTATAAGCTCACAACGCTCAAGCGCCGCATCCAACGGCGGATGCTGCTCGCGCAGATGGACAGCTTTGCCGGGTATCTGAGCTATCTCTCCGACCATCCACCTGAGGCAGAGAATTTATACCAGGATGCGTTGATCGGCGTGACCAGTTTTTTTCGGGAGCCCTCCACTTTTGCACTCCTTTCAGACAAGGTCTTTGGGCGCCTGGTAGAGACGAAATCCGCACGCTCCCCCATTAGAATATGGGTAGCAGGCTGTTCAACAGGCGAGGAGGTCTACTCCCTGGCAATCTGTCTGCTGGAGTTTCTGGCTGAGCGGTCGCTCACGCTGCCCATCCAACTATTTGGCACCGATCTCAATGCAAAGGCCATCGAGCAAGCCAGGGCCGGACGCTACTCGCCAGGCGCGGTCGGTCATCTCTCTCCTGCGCGTCTCGAGCAGTTCTTTCAGCGCGTTAATGGACACTATCAGATCAGCAAGTCCATCCGCGATTTCTGTGTGTTCGCCCGGCACAATGTGCTCAGCGATCCACCATTCTCCCGGCTTGACCTGCTTTCGTGTCAGAATGTGCTGATTTACCTGGCACCCGTGGCCCGGAAGAAGGTCGTCCAGACCTTCCATTACGCACTCAACCCGCATGGCTTCCTCTTACTCGGACCATCGGAGACCATCGGACCCGCTTCTGATCTCTTTGGGCATGCCGGGGAACACCGCGAGCCACTGTATATGCAGAAAGCCGGCAGTGTGCGACCCCTGTTCGTCGGAGATAGCCGCAGATCGACGAGAGGAGGACCAGCAGACCCACGCAAGGAGGGACATACCATGTTGCAAGAAGAGGGCGTCCGGGAGTTTCATCTCCAGAAAGAGACAGATCGCCTGCTAGCCAGCTATGCCCCGGCCAGTGTGGTAATCGATGCGGAGATGGAGATCCTCCAGTTCCGCGGAGACACCGGCCCCTACCTGGAGCCGGCGACAGGTCGTGCGAGTCTCAATCTCTTCAAGATGGCCCGCGAGAGCCTGGGACTCGCGTTGCGGACCGCCATTTCCAAAGCCAGAAAGAGCGGACAACCGGTGAAAAAAGAGGGCATCCAGATAATCGACCGTGGCGTCCCCCGTGAGGTTATCGTGGAAGTGATTCCCATGAAGGCGAACACCTCGTCACAGTACTATGTGATCCTCTTTGAAGACACGCCCCCGCTAGCCACGAGCGCTGTCTCAGCCCCGGCGCCCAACCACAAGCCAGCGGCGGTGGCGCGGCGTGGGGCCAAAGATCGGCGTATCCGGCAAGTGGAGCAGGAGCTGGCAACCACACACGAGGAGATGGGCTCCATTATTGAGGAGCGGGAGGCCGCCTACGAGGAGCTGCAATCGGCCAACGAGGAGATCCTTTCCAGTAATGAGGAGTTACAGAGCCTCAATGAAGAACTGGAGACCTCCAAAGAAGAGATCCAGGCCAGCAACGAAGAACTGCTCGTCGTCAATCAGGAGCTTAAGCAACATCAGGAGGAACTGCAGAAAGCACGCGCCTTCGCGGAGGCCATCGTGGAAACCATCCGGGAGCCGCTGCTCGTCCTGGATGCCACGATGCGCGTGCAAAGCGCGAACCTGGCGTTCTACCAGTTTTTCCAGGCTGAACCCGCCCAAACAGAGCGTCACCTGCTCTTCGAACTGGGAAACGGCCAGTGGAGCAATCTTGCGCTGCGAACCCTCCTGGAGGAGCTTCTCCCGACCACCCATGCCTTCGTGGATTACGAGCTAGAGCACACATTTCCCAGTATTGGTCACAAGTCCATGCTCCTCAATGCCCAGCGCATTGATAGTGTCCCGCTCATCCTCCTGGCAATGGAGGACATCACCGAACGGAAGCGGGCAGAGCAGGAGAAACAGGCGCTACTGGAGCAGCGCGAGGAATTTATGGCGATAGCCAGTCACGAGCTCAAGACGCCTGTCACCAGTTTGAAAGGCTATACCCAGGTACTGCACAGCCGCTTTAGCAAAGCAAGCGATGAACGCTCGGCAACCCTCCTGACTAAGATGGAGACGCAGATCAACAAGCTCATCAGTCTGATCGGTGAGTTGCTCGATGTCACCAAAATCGAGACGGGGAAACTGCCCTGGCACAACGAGCAGTTTGACCTGGACATCCTCGTGCGGGACATCGTCGAGGAGATGACGCACACGACAGAACGACACCAGATTCGCATCGAGGGCGCGGTCCACACCCTGGTCTCCGGAGATCCGGAGCGCATTGGCCAGGTGCTGACCAATCTGCTCTCTAACGCCATCAAATATGCTCCCCAGGCCAACACCATTCTGGTGAAACTGCGCGCGGACGCGGATGCCGCCACCGTAGGCGTGCAGGATTTTGGGATTGGCATCGCCCAGGAGAAACACGCCCACATCTTTGACCGCTTCTTTCGCGTGAGCGACCCGGCGCACGAGACCTTCCCTGGTCTAGGGTTGGGCCTCTATATTTCGGCAGAGATCATCAAGCGGCACGGGGGACGGATGTGGGTGGACAGCAGCCCTGGCGCAGGCTCTACCTTTTCCTTTACCGTCCCATTTGCGCCACAGCCCTCATCTGGCGCGGCGCAGAAAGACAGAGAGGAACCGTATGCCTAAAAGAATACTCGTCGCCGAGGACGATCCGGGGGTCGGGGATATGCTGCAAGAGATGCTAGAAGATGCAGGATACGACGTGGAAATCCAGGAAGATGGGCGCGCTGTGCAGCAGATGCAGGAACCCTTCCCAGACCTGCTGTTCCTGGATATCCGGCTCTCCGGCACGGATGGACGAACCATTTGCCGCTATCTCAAAAGTCAGGAAGCTACTCACGCACTGCCGATCATCCTTCTCTCTGCCCATAAAGACACGCGCCAGATGGCCAGGGACGCCGGGGCCGATGATTTTCTGGCGAAGCCGTTCGAGATGGGTGACTTGCTGGCCCTCATCACAAAATATCTGGGTAGTGAGTAATCACAAAGCCATCGCCATCCACACCTCACACTCCCTTTGTGAACTGCCTCATTGTTGAGGGCGGCAGAAAGAGCGTATGCTATGCAGCGAAGGAAAGACAGGCACCCTGCTCGCAAGGGCATGAGGCCAGGCGCTCTCCTGAGAAGGGAATAGATCATGAACCATAGAAAACAGCATTCCTCCTGGTTATTCTTCCTGGTCACCTGCTGCCTTATCAGTCTTCTCACTGCTAGTGGCTCCCAATCAACACCTGGGACCGGTAATACAGGCGCGACACCGGGCGCGAGCAGCACCCAGAGCATAGCGCCCAATCCCACCCCTGGCAACCAGGGTTCCCCGCAGACCGTGCCTATGCCTGTAACGACGGCGGCCTGTCCAGCGGCTAATAGTGGGCGAACGGCAGTCACCAGGCCGCTGGTACTTGGTCAGAGCCAGAACCTCGTGTACGCCTATAAAGACGCCTCGTCCACCTGGCACCTGCGCCGTTACAACGTGGCGACTGGGCAGAAAACGGACATCTATACGACGGGGGCCGGTGCTATTGAGCAGGCCCAGGTCTCCGCCGATGGCGCATGGGTCCTCTTCCTGCTCGATTCCTATTCCGCGATGCGCACTGATGCGCGCGCCAAAATTGAGATGGTGCGCATGGATGGCCAGGGTGCGCAGACGCTTTACTGCTTTCCTACTAACGAACAGTTCACGCCCGGACCTGGGTCTGGCACTGGCGCACCGCCGGTGAGTGTACAATGGTCACCCGATCAGAAAGCGCTGCTGTTTTCTACGGACACCGTAGGTAATACTAGCACCATCTATAACCTGGACATGACCAGCGGCAACCTGCGCGTGGTCTACAAAGATGCCGGCAATACGCTGTACAGCACCAGCATTGTCACCTGGCTGGACAACGCCAACGCCTATATCATTACCCAGGGTCGTACCGCACCTCAACCGCCCGCGACCATCCACCTGCTGAACATCCCTGGCTCCTCGGTGAATCACCGCGACGAAACGCAGATCTTTCAGGGCGGTGGTCGCATGAATGAACTTTCCATAGATAGCAGCTTCGACGGGGCCAGGCTCTACATCGATGACTGCCTGTTAGCGGGCGCGCCCTTCAAGACAAGCATTTCGGTCGAGCCGGCCCATGGCGGCGCGCAGCAGAGCATCTACCAGCCGCCGGCATCGCTGTGCGTTGACGAGATACGCGTCATCTCCAGCACAACCATGCTTATGCTCGTGTCGAACTACAATACCAGCAGCAGCCTTATCCAGCACCAGGTGTGGACGATGCATACCGATGGAACAGGCCAGCGCACCCTCAATACCCTGCCTGTCAACGATAGCCACTACCTGCTGAACCCGAACACGCAGGACGTGTGGTCCAACATTTCGCGCGATGGCAGGATGTATGCCCTGGAACAATATAGCAACCAGGGTGTGGAGAACCTGGTGCTTGGCTCTCTCAATGGTGGCAACCCGACCACATTTGCCAGCAGCCAGGCCGACACGCTGGTACTTGCCGGTTGGACGACGATCTAGGCAGGAAGATCAAACATCCGCCAATAGGCGTCAGGATACGCCTCTCGACCCATCTCGTAGAATGTGCTCGCCACGCCTCATATACCCGTAGCGCGAGGCAAGCCACGCGCTACGGGTATATCTTCTGGCCGTTAGCCAGCATCTCGATAAACTTCTGGATGCGAGCGGCACGCGTCTCAGGCTTTCTCGCGGTCTGAATTCTGAACAGGATGGCATAGCGGTTTACGCTATTCAATGTGCTGAAGAAAGCACTGGCTGGCTGATTCTTGTCCAACTCGCTCTGGAAATCTGGGGGGATGCTGATCTTGCTTTGCGAGTCGTAGGCCGCCTCCCAACGACCATCGGCCTGCGCCAGTTCCATTTGCCGTATCCCAGCCGGCTGCATGCGGTCCTCAGCAAGAAGCGCGCTGACTTTGTCGCAATTCACTTTTGACCAGATGCTCTTTGAGCGGCGCGGCGTGAATTTTTGGAGCCAGTACGTGCCATCAAAAGAGGCTTTTTGACCATCGATCCAGCCATAACAAAGAGCCCCCTCTAAGGCCTCCGCGTAAGAAATAGAAGCGACGCCGCTGCCTTTTTTGGCTAGCTTGAGCCAGATACCAGGTATATCCGCGTGGTGCTCCGCGAGCCATGCCTCCCAGGCTTGCTGCGTTTCAAATGCTATCGTTGGGAGAGTATCTGTATTCTTCATACCAGTAGTATAACCAACTTTTCATAGAATCTAAAACTGAAGGCCAAGATACATTGATTTTTCTCAATAAATACGTACGGCTATCTTTTCGCCATCACTGCATCTACCTGTTCGAGAAGGCGCTGTGTATTAGCGAAGCCGTAGTTGATGGCACGAGCGTTTCCCGTGGCATCCAGCACAACAGTACTTGGCACGGTTAGTACACGGTAGGTCTGGACAAGTGCGTGCTCGGCGACCGCGTCAACGTCGACGACCGTGACGCTCTCTCCGCGCGCCTTCAGAACACGCCGCAACGCAGGGGTCTGGAGTTGATGGCACTGAGAGCAATCGGCGCTGCTGAAAGCCAGAATACGAATGGGGCCTGATGCCGGTGCAGGTGTACCCGTATCATCAGGGCCTGGTATGGCGTTGAATGGGCCAGCCGCGAGTGCCCGCTGGCGTTGTCTCTCCACGAAGCGCCGCCCTATCCAGACGAGTAGACTGGCTGCTCCGCCAACCAGGATCAGGATGCTCAGGCGCGTGAGTAGCTCTGTCATGCTCGCTCACACTCCCCGCCAGTGAAAGCCGCCCTCATAGCGTACCTTTGGCAGAATACCCAGACGCCCCAGGTGATAATAGACGAAACAGCCAGCGCAGAAACCGACAAACAGGTTGATGGCGGCCAGCACAAAAACCACCAGGTCCAACGCCCAGCCAGGCGTTACAGCGTGGGTGAGAAAGAGCACCACACTGGCGGCAAAGAGAAAGACTGCGCCAACAGCCTGAGCAAAGCGATGAGGGGCCGGGTCATCTTCGACAATACGCGGCTTTAGCAAGCCTGATGGCACAACAATACCCCGGTAGAGAAGACGGTAAGGGCTGGCCGCCGGCACACAAGCGCTTACTGCCATGATGATAGCCGTGATCAGCACAAGAACGGGCAGGTTGAAGAGAAAGGCCAGCGCGGTCAGCAGCACGGTACAGCCTTGCGAAAACTTGCCCAGATGGATATCTACACGCGGAATGTTCACCGGGGCCGGAGTGCTCATCTCCATCAGGTCACGCTCCTCTTGAGTAAAGAGAAACCATATGTCTCCATGTGATGAAGACATAAAGTTAAGTTTATCGATCAACAAAGTCTAGTAAACAATTTTTATTGTAATCTCTAGCAAGAGGGGATGTCAAGCACAATGTGGTTAGGCCAGGATGATGTAAAAGTCGCGTGATGAACTCGTTTCCGTTCGCCGATGCGGATGTTACGCCCAATCCGGTCAGCCACCTGCTCGGCCTGTGGAAGGTCACCGACGGCGCGAACGTGGGCCAGGGGCATCCGACAAAGCCACCCTCTCAGGAACAATTATTCACAGCAAGACCTATGCCTTCCCGGTCCCCGTGTTGAGCACAGGAACGGGGACGGTTGATAGCAACGGCATTACCAGCGAGAAGATCGAGCTAGCCATAAAACTCGGAGCTTTTTTGAGGGTTTTCCACTGTTGTACATCAGCCCAAGGCGTCAGGTAATATCACCGGGCGGCTGCACGCCAAGATGTTTCTGAAACCAGGATTGTCCTGCTTTAGTGACGATGATGGCACGGGTTCCTTGCTGCTTGACGCCCCATCCTTCTTTGACAAACTGCGCCCAGAGTGCGGCTCCCAATGCTCCTCCCAGGTGGGGCCGGCGCTCGGTCCAATCAAGGCAGGCCAGCGCGAAACGCCGTCGTTCACGGCGGACTGTGTCGAGATCAATGCCAAGCGCGGTAAATATCTCCCGAAACTGTGGGCCTGGCTGAATTTCTGCATGTGGCGCAGGAGGAAGCAGGAGCGCTGAACGCGCAATGAGTGCCTCCAACACTGCAACTCCATACCGCCCGGCCAGATGATCATAACAAGTGCGCGCCTCGACCAGTTGCGGTGTTTTCCAGCGCTTGTGCGGCATGTGTCCAGCGACGGCGCTCAGCGATTCAATAAGTTGTGCAACAGACGAATCTCGCAGAGTATATATAACCTGCCGCCCTTCGCGCTGCGTGTGTACCAGTTCGCGCTCACGCAACACTGCCAGGTGGTTCGAGAGTTTTGACTGCGCTTCCCCCGTCACTGCAATCAATTCTGAGACGCTGGCTGGTCCCTCCATTAGATGCTGCAGAAGAAGCAGGCGCAACGGGTCGGCCAGTGCCTGCGCTAGCTCCACCAGGATGTCGTTTGACTCCACGGGAATCTCTCCTCTCTTGACATATATCAACTTTGAATGATATATTCCTTACATCAGAAACTGCTGATATATTATTGTATAACCGCCTGTTCTGTCAAGAGCAGGATCACTTTGAGGGCAGTCAAAGGAGAATATCATGTTTGAAGGATTTCAACTTTCAAGAATTGATACGGGGGAAGCTATGATTCGCGTTCGTCATGGAGGGCATGGCCCTGGTCTGCTCCTCCTCCACGGCCATCCGCAGACACATGTGATGTGGCATAAGATTGCTCCGCGTCTCGCACAGGATTTCACGGTGGTTGCCGCGGACTTACGAGGATACGGTGAGAGCAGTAAGCCACCAACGACCCCAGATCATGAACCCTACTCGAAACGCGCCCTGGCACGCGATCAAGTCGAGGTCATGCGACAATTGGGCTTTGAGCGGTTCTTCGTCGCTGGACACGATCGCGGGGGCTATTGCGCGGTGCGGATGGCCCTTGATGCTCCTGAACGGGTACTCAAGCTGGCAGTCTTTGACAATATCCCCATCGGGGAGGCATTTCGGCGGACCACCAGGGAGTTTGCGTTGGGATGGTGGCACTGGTTCTTTTTCGCCCAGCCTGATGTACCAGAGCGGTTGATTCTCGAGAATCCTGACAATTTCTATCGTTGGGGAGAGCGGATGCGGGCAGAACTACCGGCCTACTTTGCAGCGGAAGCTGTAGAAGATTATCGCCGCTGTGTCTACAATCCCGAGACCATCCGCGCGATGATTGAAGAGTATCGAGCGGGTGCAACCTATGATTTTGCGCTTGATGAGGCGGATCGTGGCAAGAAACGTATTTCCTGCCCAATGCTCGTTCTGACCTGCCTGAAGGATGATCTCAAAGACTATTTCGATATTGAGGGTATTTGGCGGGAGTGGGCAACTCATGTAAGGTTTGAGCGTCTGGATGCTGGCCATTACGCTGCGGATTTGATTTCTGACAATGAAAACAGACGCGCCAGAGTCATTAGAACTCCGGCACGTCTGTGAATGACCTGTGTCAAGCTTTTGAATTTCCTAGTCTCCCGTGGATACCTCGAAGACACGGGTACCCCAGTTGCGTAGACCGTCGGGTGTCTGGCTGGTCACGGGTGGGATGTATTCGTTAGCCATCCAGAAACTCTTCCCGGAAGGCGCAAGGACTGACGCTGAATAATCGCCCCAGCGACCAGCGGTAGGATCATATGAACCCCGGCCCTTTCCTGAGATATGGATAGGACCAAAGGCCGTATGTTCTTCCTGGAGAAACACATAGCCTGCGCTGGGGAAGAAGGTTGGGCCAGAGAGGGTGAAGTTGATGGCCGCCGTCCCTTCATAGCTGGCCTGAATAGACGGGTAGGTCAGGTAGTTCCCCAGTGAGGTGACATAGCCCTGGTGAACGATGTGTGCGCCACCAATCGTATCGCCCTTGAGGTGTGGATGGACTCTGAACCAGGCGATCCCTGCGCGGGCGGCAGTATCATGAGCAATCGTCACGGATGTGCCCAGCGCTCCCCAGAGGTCTCCATTGATGAACTGCACCTGTTGCATACGATCATCGCCTGAATCAAGCAGACTGGTCGAGCCTTTCTGTATGGCCCCAGGAGGTACGCCGTAGGGTTCGGATTGGATGAGCACATGCGATAAATGGGGAATGCCACCAGATGTCACCGCACCTCGATCGGTGATAGCCCAGACGCCAAGGCGGTTATCGAAGGTACCAAACGGATCGAGTGAGTTGAGGAAGTACTCGGCATCGCTATGACCGTAGGTCGTGGCGGGTTGGACAGAGGCAGCCAGATTGCCCCCGATAGTCAGGTTCGCGAAGTGGACAAAGTTGACCGAACTGGCGAGCGCGACCAGCTCTGACTTGGAGATGGCGTAAATTTGAGCGCCGTTGAATTGCGGTCCCAGGATAGAAAACTCATTGGTGCTGACATAGATATTGTCCTGGTCAAGACCCAGAAGTGGCTGGTCGCCAAAGCAGGGACAGCCATTCCCGTTCGGATTGGTGGTATCTACGCGGTACACTGTCCAGGCCTTCGTCGGGTCGCCGGAGGAGTTGACCGAGATGTCGAAATGAGAGGCGGCGTTATCCGCGCTAATGAAGAGAATGGTAGCAAACCAGGTATGCGTTGATTTGTCGAAATAGCAGCGGGGGTCGCTGGTGAACTCCGTAAGTCCCTCATTGAAGAGCGCGTTTACGTTGAAAGGACCGGCGACGACCGCGCCATTGGTGCGGTAGATGGTGAAGGCCGAGTTGACCGGTTCTACCACAAAGCCATTGCCAACGCAGAGACCCTGATCGGGCGGCTCGAATTCAGCACCGAAATTGGTGACGGCGCTATCGAGGCTGCTGACGCCATTGAAACTGGTCAAGAGTTTCCCGGCATGTTCCGCATCAAAGGTCGAGCTGGTGGCATTGAAGGCGCGGGCTGACGTGCTGGCCGCGCTTCCTTGATGAATGCGGCGCACACCCTTTGGGCGAGCAGAAGTAGAGGACGAGGCTACTTTGGCGGTTGAAAATCTGGCCGGGTCAACAACGCCTGCCGGGGTAATTGTGCCTCTGGTGGCATTGGACTTCGGCCCAGTGGCTGCATGAACAGACGCTCCGCGCAACGCGAAACTACTGAGCATGAAAGCGCTGATAAGAGTGACGATAGTGACAAAGGTGATCGTAGCCACCTTTAAACGGGAAGGGTGACGCATACTGGAGTCTCACTTTCAAACGCTGAAATGTTTCTGGCAGCAGATAGTCGAGCTTATATTGGCATTATATCCTGATGCAATTATGCAAGACATGCAGAGGTCAAGGAAGGTGAAGATGGTTATGATCTGGTTACGATCTGGTTATGAATATATGCGTATATACGTACTTTTCTTTACGCAAGAACGGCACGCTAATAATTGCAACTATATAGGTGGTCCAAAAAGAAGAAAGGATGGGATGACCGGGGAACCAGTGACCCAAAGTTCTGATAGAGACCTTGCTCCTCCTAATTGTTAGAAGGTGTAATGGCTATCCTCCTTGTCTTGGGATATAAACGCGAGATAGCATCGTTCCGATGAGAGATGAGTTTTCCTCTTCCCCTTTTTTTTCCCCTTTGTGTACCGATACATGATAGCGAGAAGCACAGAGACAGTGCTGGTCTGTCCAGGTTGGTATGCTGAGTGCCATGGAGTGGCGTCCCTGCGGATAGAGAGCATTCCCAGGAGATGGACATGGAGAGACCGCTTTCCCGTTCTGCACTGACAGAGCATATTCGACCAGCTTTTTCTCTACCAACGACAAAGGACTACTGCCATGAAGACACCTCCTATTCCAAGCAATGAAAAGCAGAGGCTTGCGACACTGCGAGCATTACAGATTCTCGACACCCCTCCAGAGGAGCGGTTCGATCGCATCACGCGTCTGGCCGCAGCGTTTTTTGATGTTCCCATCACTTTGATCAGCCTCGTTGACGAGGAGCGCCAATGGTTTAAGTCAGTCGAGGGGCTTGCAATCTGTGAGGCCTCACGCGACACGTCTTTCTGTGGCCATGCGATGCTCTCACGGGAGCTGTTTATCATTCCAGATGCGCTGGCAGACACCCGCTTTGCGGACAATCCTCTGGTGACAGGCGATCCCTGGATTCGCTTCTATGCGGGCTGTCCGCTCTATGCGCTCGATGGAAGCGCACTCGGGTCATTCTGCATTCTTGATCGCCACCCACGAGAGATCTCTGCCTCCGATCAGCAGATGCTGCGAGATTTAGGCTCGTGGGTAGAAAACGAGATCCATACGGTCGAGATCAGCCAGGCTCTCCTCCAACGGGAAAGTGAAGTACGTTTGCATGCGATCATGGAGAGTACCAACGACGTGATGATGTTTGTGGGAACAGATCAGCGCCTCCTGACAGTCAATGGCTGCTTCTCCACGTTCTTTGGGATCCCTTCTGCTGAGATAGCTGGGTCCTCCTGCCATGACCTTGCTGTGCAGTTAGAATGTCTCTTTCTCGATCCACAACAGGTGTACCAGTTGATCGCCGGGACGGCAGCCGACGCCGCAGGTGAGGTGACTGAATGTCTTGTTCAATGCAGGCCACAAAACCGGACCGTAGAACTCTTCTCAACTCCAGTGCATACCACCAGTGCGGAACATCTCGGTCGGCTGTACATCTTTCGTGACATCACTGAGCGGGCTGCGATGTTAGATACCCTCCAGCACCAGGCCAGGCATGATCCCTTAACGAACCTTCCCAATCGTGCGTTCCTTCAAGAGCAGATCGAAGCCGCCCTCCTTGCTGGAGCGTCCAGGGAAAGCGGCACTGTTCTCCTGATGCTCGATCTCGATCGCTTCAAGGAGGTGAACGATACGTTTGGACACCAGCAAGGGGATCTGCTGTTGTTGCAAGTAGGCGCTCGTCTGCGTCGCACCGTCTCCGCCTTGTCTGTTCCCGGAACAGTCGCCCGGCTAGGCGGTGACGAGTTCGCGGTGCTGTTGCCAACAGCCGGAGAAGAAGAGGCGTACGTGATTATCCAGGCGATCCGCATCGCATTCGAGGAGCCGTTCACCATCGCGGACATGCCTGTGCAGATCGATGTGAGTATCGGAGTGGTCTTCTCTCCTACCCATGGGAAAGATGCCCAGACGCTCCTGCGCCGAGCAGACATCGCCATGTACATTGCCAAACGAACACATACAGGCTATGCCTTCTATGATATCACCTCCGATGAGTCCAGCCCCCGCCGTCTTGCTATCATCGGAGCCCTGCACCAGGCTATCGCAAGCAAGACCTTACAACTGTATTATCAGCCAAAGGCCGAGGTCAAAACAGGGGTAGTGCGCAGTGTTGAAGCTCTCGCACGCTGGATCCATCCGACCTACGGCTCTATTCCCCCCGATCAGTTCATTCCGATGGCCGAGCAGATGGGGCTGATTGCCCCACTTACCCACTGGGTGATCGAGACAGCCATCCAGCAGTGCCAGGAGTGGCGCACCGCTGGACGTGAAATGGCGATCGCTGTCAATCTCTCCATGTGGAACCTGCGCGATGCCACCCTTGCTGACACCATTGGCTCCTTGCTCCAGGCGTATGGCATTCCTGCATCTCTCTTGCGTGTAGAGCTGACAGAGGGTGCCGTGATGGCTGACATCGATCGAACAGTAGAGGTGTTACATCGCCTTGTCGCCCTGGGGATACGCATTTCTGTCGACG
This sequence comes from Ktedonobacteraceae bacterium, assembly GCA_039937055.1. Classification (GTDB taxonomy): domain Bacteria; phylum Chloroflexota; class Ktedonobacteria; order Ktedonobacterales; family Ktedonobacteraceae; genus JALYTT01. The sequence continues at coordinate 13,659 of JBDTHH010000026.1, forward strand.
ATTTCGGCACCGGGTATTCGTCATTAGCCTATCTCAAACGCCTGCCGATTGACGAATTGAAGATCGACCGCTCGTTTGTGCAATATATGGCCACCAATCAGGTGGATGCAACGATTGTACGTTCCACGGTGGCTCTGGCGCATAATTTGGATATACACGTTGTGGCTGAAGGTGTGGAAGATGAACGGACCTGGAATCTCCTGGCGGCGGTCGATTGTGACATGATACAAGGCTACTACCTCTCGCGTCCGCTTCCAACTGTGGAGTTTGAGCAGTGGGTACGGACACGAGACGCCTCGCCACGCAGCGATTCAGTCCTCGCCCTCATCTAAAAAAAGAGCTTCCCTCGTTCGTAGGGAAACTCTTTGGCTTGGCTTGTGAGCGGGTGCGAGCAAGCCATAAGCCGAATTCTGTCCCCGCGCACTCTTGCGGGCGCGTGGGGGGCAATCATCTATCTGGGACAGCGGTTACCCGCCGCCTCAAGCGACCAACCCGAAGGTTAACAGGCGAGCAACCTGCGAGCAGACACGTGGGGGACGCGTCTGCCACTCCCTCTGTTCGGTCTTGCTCCGAATGGGGTTTACCCGGCCAGCCGGTCGCCCGGCTGCCGGTGGGCTCTTACCCCGCCATTTCACCCTTACCCGTCATTGCTGGCGGGCGGTACCGTTTCTGTGGCACTTTCCTTGAGGTCACCCCCACTGGCCGTTAGCCAGCATTCCGCTCTATGGAGTTCGGACTTTCCTCGGACCGCGTACGGTCCGCGATTGCCTGTCTTACTCACACCCACCAACCTAGAGTAGCATAGTTGCGCACCCATGTCTAGCGTTGACGACACTCACGAAAAGGCGTTACAATGAGCTTGAACATTGTAGAACAAAATAGAAGGTTTGCGAGAACTATGTTTTGAGCACCGGCCGAAAAATCCGACTCACATCGCTCGCCAGTTGCGCTGGCTGAGCGTCTAAAATGGGTCCAGAGACCCTGGCGCAGGTCCTGCGTCCACTAGCATTACAGGTTGCACCCGCGGCACTGCTTGTCGGGCTGCACGCGGCCGACGACGCCGCCGTGTACCGCGTAAACGAGCAGCAGGCGGTCATTAGCACGGCTGACTTCTTTCCGCCTGTGGTCGATGACCCCTACGCGTTTGGCGCAATCGCCGCCGCCAATGCCATGAGCGATGTCTATGCCATGGGCGGGCAGGTGCTGCTGGCCATTAACCTGGTGGCATGGCCCGATAACCTTGATCCCGCGCTGCTGAGCGAGATCATGCGCGGGGGCGCGGAGACCGTTGCCAGGGGCGGAGGCGTGATCGCCGGGGGGCACAGCGTCACCGATAGGGAGCCAAAGTATGGCCTGGCCGTCACAGGCATGGTCCATCCAGAACACATCCTCACGAAGGGCGGCGCACGACCAGGCGACCTGCTGGTGCTGAGCAAACCACTGGGCACGGGACTGATCACCACCGCGCATAAACGTGAGCAGGTCGAGGAGCGCGACCTGGAGGCGGCGCTGCAGTCGATGATGCAGTTGAATCTCAAGGCCAGCCAGGCGCTGGTGCAGGCTGGAGTAGGCGTGCATGCGGCGACCGATATCACCGGC
>JBDTHH010000027.1:0-7056 GCA_039937055.1 Ktedonobacteraceae bacterium
CCCTCGGCGATGAGTGCCTCAATTCTAGCATAGATTGTCTTTCCTGGTCTTCCAGAATTTCCACCAGCGCTACACTCACTGTTCGCTCGGTCTGACCAGAATACGCCCTCGCGTCTGCCCACTCAACATGGCCTGTGTCACCCGCGGGATATCCTTCAGGGTCACTTCGGATGCAATCGAATCTACAACACCCAGGAGCGTTGCTTCGCGGATCACCTCTTCCCATAGTTCCTGGCCCATCTGGAGCGGGGTCGATGGCATATCGATGCCCAGCACCTTGATGCCTCGCAGGATGAGGGGATAGACGGACGCCTGAAAGGCTGCCCCTCCAGAGACACCGATCGCCGCAATCGCGCCATCTTTTTTCGTCGTTCGCATCAGATAGGCGAGGGTCGTACCACCTACGTTGTCGATGCTCCCGGCCCACCGCTCCGCTTCGAGAGGTTGCGTGCTTTCGGCTGAGGTTTCCTTTCGACTCAGGATCTCGCTTGCCCCGAGTTGTCTCAGATAGCCCCCGGCATCAGGTTTGCCTGTGCTTGCAGCCACCGTGTAGCCACGCCTCGACAATAGGCTGACTGCCAGGCTGCCCACACCTCCTGTGGCACCAGTGACCAGGACCGGGCCCCGCTGGGGTGTCAGGTCATTCTTCTCAAGCAGGCGCAACGCCATCGCTGCTGTCATCGCTGCTGTAAGCACGAGGGCTTGCTTGAAGTCCACACCCTCCAGCGGAACGAGGAAATCGCCCGGGACGCGGGCATACTCGCTGAAGCCACCATGCCGGGAAACCCCCTGCGTGCTCCCATAATCAGAGGCTAGCACGCGATCGCCCGGCTGGAAACGCGCATCGCTCGACTCGACCACCACGCCGGTCAGCTCTAAGCCAGGCACCAGCGGATAGGTGCGAGCCACACCGCCCCTGGGGATGCAGGCGAGGGCATCTTTGTAGTTCAGCGCCGCGTACGCCACCTGGATCAGCACGTCTCCTGGGGGTAAATCGCGCTGTTCCAACTGCTGGATGCCCATCGTAAACCCGTCAGCGCTTTGATTTACGACAAATGCTCGAAAAGGTGCGGTCATAGTACTCCTCCTTTTTCTGATATACTCTGCAACATGTTCTCTCCAATGATCGTCTACAAGAGCTATCAGGATTTCCGTCCGCTCACCAGGAAGGTGAGATTGGGCAAGAAAGGCTGCATCGCCACGTCTCTATACCCAGCCTCTTGCATGGCTCCTCTCAGTTCGTCAATAGTGTAGGCCTGCGTTTGGGCTGAGGCGGAGAGTTGGCCGAACAGAAACCGCGCGGCGTTGTGTGGTCCACTCCGGTCAGCATAGAGTGCAAAATCATGAATCAACAGGCGGCCGCCAGAGGGCAGGTAGGCCTGCGTGCGAGCAAGGAGGACTCTCAGAGTCTGGGGGTCATAGCAACTGACGATATACGACAACAGGATCAGGTCCGAGCTTTTCGGCCACGGGTCGGTGCGCAAATCGCCACCAGCGCAGGTTATCCGGCTGGCAAGTCCAGTTTCCTGAATAATTTTCTCGGTCACTGCGACCACCTGTGGCAGGTCGAACACCACTGCTGACAATCCGGGGTAGCGTTTGGCGGCCTCGATGGCGAAGGCCCCTGAGCCGCCGCCAAGGTCAAGCAGGCAGGTATACCCCGAAAAGTCGTGGGAGCGCGCCAGCAGGGTAGCTGGACCAAGCGACCCGGCATGCTGCCCGCGCACAAACTCCTCGGTTGTTCTGGGATCATCCAGCGTCGTGGCGTAGTCGAGTTGCTCGATCAGGTCACCACGCAACAGCGAGCGCACCAAGGGCAGTATGGGATACACAAGGGAACTGATCTGACGTAAGTAGTAGTCACCAACGTAGCTGCGGGATGTCTGGACCAGAAAACGCTGGGCAGCAGGACTGTTGGAGTAGCGTTCGCCATCCCATGTCAGCAACCTGAGCGCCAGGCAGGTGGAGAGCAAGACGCCCAGGGGTCCAACTGGAGCATGCAGTTTGACCGCCAGAGCAGTGAACCCGCTGGACTCATCAGACAGCGTGGTAAAGAGACCGAGTTCAAGAGCGGCGAAAAGAGCTTGAGAGTCCATAAAGCCATACGCGATGGCAGAGATCGAGCTGATCGCGTCATTGGCTTCTGTACTAGCCTGCTCCTTCAAGGATGGTTCTTGTGACATGTTTCATCTTCCTCCTGAGTGGGCAGATGGTCTGAACCTCTGCGTCTCACTCTCAATCTATCAACGCGAAAAAAGCTTCACTTCAGGCAAGCCAGCGGTGTCCAGTCCCTCGCTCCTTTGACCAGTAGCGCATTGAGATATGACGAACCGCTTCTTGTCAGGAGAGCGTTTCCCGCTCATCTTCTGACCTCCTTTCTGCTGGAATCACCTGTTTTTTCGGCACGGGCAAGAGGAGAGACACGCGTTGTTGATAGCGCCGATAGGCTTTGCCATGGGCCACCAGCAGATCACGTTCCTCCAGGTGGATCCCAACCAGGATGTAGCCGGTGGAGGCCCCCGAGAAGAGGAGGTGACCGATGGTCATGTGCGGCGTGGCCCAAAAGGCGATGAGAAAGCCCAGCATGAGTGGGTGACGAACGAGCGTGTAGAGTACCGGTGTCTTCATACCCACAGGCGTGTACTCGACACCACGCCAGTTCAGATAGACCTGCCGCAGTCCAAACAGGTCAAAGTGATTGATCAAAAAGGTGGAGAGCAAAACGATCAACCAGCCGATCCAGGAGAGGGCCTGCAAGAAAACGCCACCTGCTGTCTGCTCAACATTCCAGATGGTTCCAGGGATGGGGAGCCATTGCCAGTAGAGCAGCAGCAACAGCAGACTCGCGACCACCACATAGGTGCTGCGCTCGATCGATGACGGAATGATCCTTGTCCACCATTGTTTGAAGGCCGGCCGGGCCATGACGCTGTGCTGGAGGGCGAACAGGCCCAGCAGCAATGCGTCGATGAGCACGGCGTTGACGAAAGAGACTCTTGGACCGGCTTCAATGGTTTTGGGGAAAAACACGTTCCCAACAAAGCCGATCGCCCAAAGAACTGTGACGATAAAGGTCAGATAACAGAAGGTGCCATAAACGAGCGCGAGCGTTCTCCCCCAAGCAATGGCGGTCTTCTTCGTGCCTGTTTGCGTTGCCATGTTGTATCCTCCTGGTGAATGGACGCTTGTCAGCGTAATGCTCCAAAAACATATGCATAGTATGCCTGGAAAACGCTGGTTTTTCATCAGTGGAACCACAGAGGATTGTGAGTAGATACCACAGAGATTTTCGGCGAGGGACACGTAGAGACAGCGAGGTACCGATGGAGATGCAGGACCGCTGGTTAGTTGCCGAGGCCCTTTTCTCTGGCCCACAGCGCGATCTGGGCGCGCGAGGTCAACCCTAACTTCGAGAGGATATTGCTGACATGAGTTTCGACCGTGCGAGAGGTGACGACCAGGAGATCGCCGATCTCGCGGTTTGATTTGCCCTGGGCAAGCAGGGCAGCTACCTCGCGCTCTCGCTCGGTCAGGCCATCAAATTGCTCGGCTTCAAGATGGCGCGTTGAGAGGAGCTTCTCCCGGGGCCAGAGCGTGGTGTGTGCTGCGTGGGTGAACTGCTCACGTAGGGCGGGTTCGTCAATCGTCGCGGCAAGCGATGCAATGGCGTTACGGGCTGCGATGCCTTCGCGACGAGCTTGCTCCTCCTGCTGCGCTTGCTGGTACGCGCGTGCGAGCAGGCCATGGATGTACCACAGGCGGGGACGCTCTTGCCGCTCCAGGGCACCGCGTTTGGCCTCCTCCAGCACCTGCATGGCTTCGTTGACGTGTCCCAGGGCCAGGAGCGCCTCCCCTTGCAATCTCAAGGGCCAGGAGATCGGCTGCCCTCCCGCAACAGTGGCCGCGCCCGGGACGGTTTCCAGCAGTTCCTCTGCGATCTGCAAGGCCTGGTCTGGGTGTCCCTGCGCCAGCGCCAGTTCGCCCCAGGTGCTACGCACCAAACGCTCGTAGATATTGCGCGAGCGCTGCTCACGCGGCAGCACGGCTGTGAGCGCCGCCTCGGCGCGCGACGGGTCATGGGTGAGCAGATACGCCTGGGCAAGCGAGTAGGCGATCTGGAAGACCCAAAACGGTGAGCCGAGTTCACGTGCCAGGGGCAAAGCTGGTTCCAGGACGTTCAGGGCAAAGGCTGGTTCGAGCATCAGAATGTAGGTGCCCCCCAGGCACACAGACGCTCCCACGAGCCACTGCTGGTGCCCGATCTCACGGGCAAGCCTGAGCGCTTCATGCCCATGAGAAAGCGCGGTGCCGAATTCACCAAAGGAAGCCAGGACAGCGCCCGTAATGAACTCGGCATAGGTCAATGCAACGAGCAAATCGCCCTGGCGAGCCAGACGAAGCGCTTCTTCTGCATCTTGCACGCACTCATCGCGGGTTCTGAGGGCGCTGTAGGTGGTGTTCATCCACGGACAAGAAACCCAGGCCCGTGAGCTGAGCACAGAGACAAGGCTCCTGGTGTTGTTCCCTGCAGCTCGAAACAGCTCAATGGCCTGTCCCCACTGGCTTGCCGCGGTGACCGTCTCTCCAAAAAGTGCGTTGGCCATGCCGAGCAGATCAAACGTTTCCGCCATGCCCTCTTTGTCCTGCTGGCGCTCGAAGATCTGCAACGCCTGCTGGTGGATTTGCAAGCCCTCTGCGCTCTGCCCAGTATTCACGAGCCAGTTGCCCAGCCGATTGAGGCTCATCGCCTGTAACCGAGGATCGGAGAGCGCCTGGGCGAGCTCGAGTGCATGGCGGAACAACTGACCCGCTTGCGTGTAGTCGCGGCTCGCCCACAGGAAACCCAGGTCCGAGAGACCTTGCCATTCCATCTGGCCATCGTGGGCTTCCTGGGAAAGATGGAGCGCCTGCTCGTAATCGGCTCTGGCTCGTTCAAACTCGCCCAGCAATTCATGCGCCTGTCCACGCGCCCGATACAACGCAGTCGGCGGAGGTTCTGAGAGGTGTGAAGCGGCCTGGACGGCCCAACTCAACTGCTCGACTGCCGCGCGCGGGGCGAAGAGCATCAGCGCCTTTTCCCCGGCGCGTTGGCCATACTCCCGCGCCTTCTCCCAATCCTCTCCCTGAAAGCAGTGGTACGACAGGTCGGCCAGGTGGGCATCCAGAGCCATGGGTGAAGCAAAGAGCTGTTCGAGCGCGTCTGCCAGGCGGCGATGCACCGCTCTGCGCTCCCGCGCGAGGAGCTCGGAGTAGATCGCATGGCGCGTGAGGGCATGCCGGAAGAAGAACTGATCCGCCGATTCCTCCACCACCAGTTGCGCTGCCACTACTTCTTTGAGGAGTGAGAGTAGCTCTTCGTCCGTGCAGTGCAGGAGATGCTGGAGCACGCGCACATCAAAGCGACGCCCGGCCACAGCTGCCAGGGTGAGTAACTGTCGTGCTTGTCGAGACAAGCGCTTGGCGCGTTGCTGCACGGCATCCTGCACACTGCGGGGAATGGCAATCTGGCGCGCAGCCGCAGGGAGGAGATGCACCCACCCGCCCTCGGTGAACGTGATCCCTCCGCTGGAAAGCCCCGACCTGAGCACTTCTTCCAGAAAGAATGGATTGCCGTCCGTCAGGGTCCAGAGCGTCTCTAGCAGCTCGCCGGAAATCATCTGCTGCTCTGCGAAGATGGCGTGCAGCATCGCCTCGGTCTCGCTGCGCGTCAACCGGGCGAGCGTCACCTCCTGGCTTAAGCGCTCACGATCAAGCTGGGCCAGCCAGCGGCTGAGCTGCGGATGCACATCGTCACGGCGGTAGGTACACAGGAGCAACAATGGCCTGCTTGTCATCTGCCGGGCCAGGGTACGCAGACACTCCAGGCTACTATCGTCGCTCCAATGCACATCCTCGACGATCAGCAGCAGCGGACGCTGCTCTGTCTGCCGCGTGAAGAAGTCTGCCAGGGTGGCAAAGAGGCGGCGTTGCTCCTGTTCGGGGGAAAGTTCGAGTAACGGAGGAAGGCTCGCCATCTCAGGGAGCAAGGAAACGCGCTCGGGGAGCAGGGGAGAGAGGGCACGGGCGAAAGGGCCAACTGCCGCGACGATCGAAGCCGGGGAGAGGGAAGCGAAGCAGGAGCGCAGAAGGTCGCGCAGGGGCGCGTAGGGATAGGTGAGGTCGGTGGAGAAGCATTTGCCTTCCAGCACGTGGAAGTTCTGGGCCGTGGCGAAGATTTTGAGTTCAGCGACCAGGCGTGACTTGCCGATGCCTGCTTCGCCAGAGAGCAGGAGCATCTGGCTCTGTCCGCTGCTGGTATGTTTCAGCAGGTGGCGCAGAACCGCCAGCTCTTGATCCCGGCCAATGAGCATCGGACAGATGATTGGTTTATCCACTGGTCTAATCATATCCTCACCAATGTTGCACTTTCTGCTTCCTAAGAGCCTGTCTAAAAATTGATCAAAGTGGGTCTTTCTGCTGAGCCGCAAGTGCTGCCAGGATTTCTGGATGTTGTCGCCACTGTCCCTCCATGAGCACCTGTTGATCCCAAGGAAAAATCACGAGTTCATCAGTGACGAGGAGAGAGATAGTTGGGACAGGATTTGCCCAGCTATGCCGTACTAAACAAGCAGTGATGGTGTGTAACGCGCCGCAGGCTTGCACACTGCTTTCCACAAGAGCCAAGGTTTCTCCCGTGTCAGCTATTTCATCTACGACGGCAACCGTCTTGCCTGCTACCTCTGGAGAAACTGGCACTCTCCAGACTGGAGATGAAAAACGAACCTCATCATTGACCCGCCGCGTGATCCGTACCGGATATAGTTCGCGTCTCAGATGGCAAGCCACTACAGTGGCAGGAAGCAGCCCCGCTCTGGCAACCCCAACAATCACTTCTACTCCCGCCTGCTCTAAAGCCTCAGCTAATTGATCGGTCAGGGTTGCAAACTCTTCCCATGAAATGGTCCTTACTCCTTGGCGATGGGCATAGTCATAACTTCTCATTTGTCCTCCGGACCCTTTAAGAACGGCGAGGCTTTCGCCTCTTCATAACAATTTAAGCAGCCAAAACTCCCTCAC
>JBDTHH010000028.1:0-4984 GCA_039937055.1 Ktedonobacteraceae bacterium
TGCAGAAAGCTAGCCTCCAAAGCCAGCGAAGGCCCTGGACATCTGGTTATCGAGGTCCGTCAATGCTGTGGAACTCATCTGCAAGCCATGGGTCAGCTCGTGAAGATCCTGGTATATAACCTGTGCATCACGATGCCACTTGGTCATAGCATTCTGGTAGGACACGCTTCCGCGTCCGAACCACTCGGCCTCCAGCGCAGCGACGGCGCTGTTAATGTTACTCAAGGCGGTCTCAAATTCCGAGAGGCGCTGCAGGAAAGTACTGGCTGTCGCGTCCATTACATGGGTACGACCACCAACCATATCGCCCTGTGAAGACATCTGTGCTCTCCTTCCTTAGAAACACTGTTTTTTACAGCATTCACAATAACATACTAGTCAAGTCAAACTATCGTTGGAAACGCCAGTTGCTGACTAGTTCTGGCTCAAGGAGAAGTATTGTACTCCTTTTATTATTTAAAATACCCGCTTTTTTGATATAATGCAAGACGGCTATAAGAAAGTTGTAAATAATGTCATTGACCACGTGGCCAGGTCGGGGCACTCCGCTAGATTGGCTGAGGCCCAGGCCTGATCAAACAGGTAGAGCAGGTCAGGGTGGATGGACCACAAAACGTCGCGCACCGCTTGCCAGCAAGGTGACCCCATGACCTGCAATTCGTCAGGGCCAAAGAGCGTTTCGGCCTCATTGGCGACCTGCGCGCGCACACGCGGCTCCCACCAGGTCAGCATTTCAGTCAGCAGAATCGCCCCGGCAAAACGATCGCCCTCTGGGCACCACTGGCCCTGTGGACCTAAACAGCGATGCTGATAGCCGGGCGTGCCCTGGCTCAACTTTTTGGGAGCCGGGATGCCGGGCACATACATCCCTTCCAGGTCCAGCAATTGGATCTGTTTACGGTCTGGCGAGAGCAGGATATTGCTGCCCGCGATATCAGCATGTGCCAGGCCGCGAGTCTCCAGATTCCAGAGGGCTGTCGACGTTGCCAGGGCCAGACTGCGCGCCTGTTCGAACGTATAGTGTATGCTGGCAGCCTGGTCAAGCAGCAGGCCTACCCATGTCGGCGCCTCGATCCAGGGCGTGATGATGGCATACTCCAACTCAGGAAAGGTCCGCACCAGTTCAGGATAGTTCGCCTGTGTGAGGCACAGACGCGGATTGATAGAGAGACCAGGAAGATCTACCTGTTGAGTCAGCAGTTCGGTGATGCGCGCGATGCGCTCAGCGCGATAGGGCGGCTTGAGCACTTTGAGAGCATAGAGATCCTTCGTATCCATGTTCCGAATTTGGTAGATGAGCGCCTCTCCCCCTTCTACGACAAAGATCGCATCTTTATCTTTGGGCAGGAGTGGATGCGGCACAAACTCAAAATAGGTCGCACCCAGGCGCAAAAACAGGCCCAGGAACGGCTGAAATGCGACCACAGCTTACCCCCTTCCTGTTCCTGCCGTGGCCTTATGCAACCACTGGAGATCAAGCACCGTCATATCATCGCTTCCAGGCAACGTGAGCAACTGCTGTGCGCGCGCCTTCAAGGTTTCATCATCGAGTTCAGCCAGCGTATGCTCGATAGCCTGCAAGCCATCCGTATACACTATGAGACGCTCTATAGTCGTAAGGCCGATATTCCAGGTGGTGAGTGAGCCACGCAAACCACCAGCGGTAGACCACTGGCCCCCTTGCTCCTGTCCCCCCAGAGTGATGGACTGGTCCGCTGAGATGAAGAGGCGAGCGGTGACATTGCCCATCCAACAGAAAAAGGCCTCGGTCGGATGCGATACGCTGAGATCAGTCGACCAGGAGGCGCAATCAATGCGACCGGCGAAAAAGACGGTGCCGCTTCCATAACTATCGCGCAGCTCTGCCAGCACCTCACCCACCAGCGCGGGGGTTTCAGGAGGAAGGGGCATATGGCGCAGATGCGTCTGGGCATCGCCTGCCCAGGCAAGCATATGGCTATGCAGGTGGGTGGCACTGGCTGTGAGCGAGGGGTCTGGCGGCTTCAAAGCATCCAACCACTTCACCAGGCGGGTTCCCAGGTAGTGGGCGGCAAAATCGCCTCTATAAGAACTCCCAACGCCATCACAGACGCAGAAACACAGCGAGGACCCATCGCGCTGGACACGCACCTGCACATAATCCTGATTCACAAGCGCCTGAGTCTGCGACTCCTGGCAGCGCACTGAAAGCAGGCGCAGGCTGAGCGCATCATTGATGGTAGTACAGGTAAATGTATCGCCCACCGGCTGTGTCTCAATACAGCGATCAGGGCTATCACCGGTTGCAGGTTGCATAACCGTCCGTCCTCCCAACAATTACTTCAACTGGGTTGCCGTCGAGATGGCAAAAGCCAGACGTACAAGCTCTATATGCGTACCTGGAAAGAAGAGGGCAGCGCCCGGCTGTAAGTGGTAGCCGTAGTTGTTGATATTCTGGCAATAGGTTTCTGGCAAGAGTGAGGAGAGGCGGAAAAGCAGCCTGGCATAGTCATTGGTCAGTTGCTGCGGCCGGGCGACGCCACTCCAATGATGCCAGTCATGCACAGATGCGCGCAGCATTTTATCCGCGACATACACATTTTCTACCAGGACCGGCCCGTCGGGGACCGTCATTGACTGGATACGCCGCACCACCGGCGTAGGATCGCTGGCAGTAATTAACGCATCCGTCAGGTGGCAAACCAGGGGAGCAGGGCCGGCCTGGAAATGCGCCAGGTACTTCTGCAGGAGCATCTCAACAGCTCTAAAGCCATTGGTGGTATCGGTCTCGCCACCCGCGCTGATCACAGGCACGCCATGCTTCACCAACTCTGGCAGGTCGCGAATGCCATCTAACACATCAACCACCGTCGTGCTATAGGCAAAAATGGCTACTTTGTAGCGCCGCTGGACGATGCCGTCGCGTATTGAGCGCCGGACCATATCTTTGATAGCATCTTTCAATGCCTTATTCACAATATCCATTCTGGTCGTGCCATTGCATGGATCATTCATAGAGTGGCTGGCATCGATAAGGTAAACCACAAGTGCGGGAGTGAGAGATGTCGCAGGTTGGGTGTACAGCATGCCACTCATCTCAGAGGTCTCCTCTTTACATATTTAATAACGGGTACACCTGACAGGATAGGTTAATATGTATGTTTCTATTTGAGTAAGTATACCACATCTGCTATAGTTGCTAATTGTATGGACAAATATTCCATTGTCCATACATCAACGTTAACCTACATCCGTTGAAGTCTGTGAGCTTGCCCACAAACCCAACTGGACGGGAGGCTCAACTACGGTGAGCCTGAAGTGCTGCTTCCACTGCCCATGTCGTCTGAGGAGCAGTGCTTTGACTTCCTGTCGGTTCTGGCAGGTGCGTAATTCCTGATCACCCAATCGGGACGCGATATTCTGAGAGGCATTGATGTCGGCGTGTGCCGTGTGACCGCAGACTCGACAGCAAAACGTTTGCTGAGTGGGTCTGTTCTTTCGGTCCACATAGTGGCACATATGACATTCCTGTGAAGAATAGGCGCTCTTGACACGCGTCGCCTGCACACCGCGCTTGGTCGCATTCCAGGTGATGTGCTCTGGTATATGCGCTAAGTTCGATACCCGCATATACGCGTTCATCGCTCTGGCTTTGTAGCGCATAGATGCCACCGAAAGCTGTTCGTACGCAAACTGACAGCCTTTGTGTTCCTCAAAACAAAGATTGACCGCCCGATTGATCGATTGTTTGACGTGGCGTATGAGCCGCTGTCCCGTCGCGCTGGATGTGGAAGGGAGCTTTTCCTTCGGCACGCCCTTTTTCTCCAGGCACGATCTCAGCTTGGCCTTCCTGCGGCGTTTTTCGCGGTCCCGCTTCTGGCACTCTCGCAACTTTCCATTGAAGGTCCCATACTGTTTCCCATCAGAGGTTGTGATGAAATTGGCAATCCCAACGTCAATCCCGATGACAGGCGCGTCTGGCTTGGTCTGGGCTGTCACCTTTTCGTCATACGAAAGGGTCAACCACCAGACTTCATCCCGTCTGTTGAGCGTGACGGACGTGTTGATCTTACGGCGTGTGCCGGTTTTGGGATCGGTGAGCTGCTCTTTGTGGTAGTCGGCCAGCTTCACTGGGATCAGGAGCGGGGTGCCTTTGTCGAGCGTGCTGACCTTGAGCCAGTAATCGAAGGTGGACTCGTTGGTTGCTTCCAGGGTGACCACATTGGCGTTGGCTTGCATACAGGGCTGGCGCAAGGTGGGCACGTTCCACTCGCGCCATGCCGGTTCTTGGGTGCCTTCTTCGAGGGTGCCCTCTCCTACTCGCTCCCTATATGCTGCCACCTCATCGAGATACCCTTGATAGGCAGTGGCCCGATTCGTCCGCCACGATGTGGCGATGCCGGCGGCCTGTTGAATGGCGACTCGATGCCATCGCGCAGAAAGCATCGTCATAAAGCAGGGTGCATAAAAGCTATCTGGGAGTTCGTCTGTACAAAAGAGCGTCACATACTGCTGCGTCAGCGAAAGGAAAAACTCAGCCAGAGTGTCAAGCGCCGCCACTTTCCCTCGATTGGGCGCTTCCAAACGGATATGGGTGACCGCCTTGGTGATGGTCTGCGGTTCGCCTTTTTTTGCGCGCTTCTTCCGCTTCTTCATCTCTGGTCCTTTCTGGATACCCCTGGCCGTCTCGCCACGGGGAGGAAAGAAAGGCAGTCCGCAGACTGCGACCGCCTTTCACGCATAGACATAGCCATCGCATCGATGAAGGATGGTACAGAAGCGATGGCTGATCCCCTGGACTGTCTGGCGTGCCGTGGTGATGTTGAAGGAGCCTGTGGCTCGGATCGCCACCTTGCCCACATACGTTCCCACCTTGATGCCGCTGGTGACGACCGCCCGCACGATATCCCCTGTTTGAAATCCGTTCACCTTTTTGGCGTGCTTCGGTTTCGTACGTGGAAACCCATACCGATCCATCAAACACATCTGCCGGGAACCATATCCT
>JBDTHH010000029.1:0-15628 GCA_039937055.1 Ktedonobacteraceae bacterium
CTAAGTATTCCGCTGCGCCCGCGCAAAACGCTGCCCAGCCTCGCTGCTCTTCGGTGGGGATCTCCGGCATCAGGATGGGATCGTCGATGAGATGCTGACGACTCTCGACGGCATACAAGAAGAAGGCATTCATGAAATTGCCCACAGCTACGCGAAAGCCCTCTTTGCCCGAAGCGAGTTCGTCGTAGGCCATAGCCAATGTTTGTGTTTTCAATTGAAATGTCATCAGCATATTCTCACGCATAGCATGCCTGTTCCTAACTGATAGAAAGCATACCACACAGAGGATTGCTTTACTAGTCTTTTCGATGAGAACAGGGAGGCTCGTCGTCATTCTCCAAAGAGCGTTTCCAGTGTTTGAGACAGCATATGGACGGCTTGATGAACTGGAGAGGGGAAATAGTGATCCACTACGGATTGTGCCTGTACCCGGTTTCGGATATCGAGCCTTTGGCACAGTATGTTGATGTCGGTAAAGTCTTTTGTCGACCTACCCGCCATGAACTTGCAAGCCAGGATGTATCTGAGGTCGCTTGGGACATACAGGTGCAACTTTTGATATGCTTTGAATAAACGCATAGGCGGCAACTCGTTTCCGCTCAACTCAAGTAAAAAGGGCGAACAATCATCATTAAAAAAGAGTTGTTGTTGCCCCTTGAGTCCGTGGCGTTTCCCGATGCGTTTAATAATCCGCCGGATCTTGTCGGCAATCGGGGCAGTGAAAATAAGGCTGCTTTCCTCACTTCCCATCATGTCAAAGATAATCACATCCACATCTTCAGTAGGGCGAGTGGTGACGCCTTGAAAGAGTAAGCATGCCCCTCCGACCACGAGCACACTCAGCGGCTCTGAACCGGGGAAAGCTTTCACCAATGCTTCATCGAATTCTGCCAGCAATCCCTCTAATTCTAGCTTATCCATTTCCTCGCCCTCCAACCCTTTTGTGGCATTAACATTCTTCGGTATTTAAGAAACGGCCATATAATTTGCTGCTCTCAGCACTTTAGCAACTTCTGATGACTATAGCACATACAGAGACTATTTCCCACATACTTTGTGCGACATACTCTGCTTTTTCTCCACAGTTTCCCCAAAAAGTCCTATTTTATCTCAAAAAAATCTGTTGCCATACCCGGCTCCATGCGATACACTGAGAGGCGACGCACAGGCATTTCCTGGCAAGGCACGGTTAGCAGATAGGTAAGGATGCATGCAGCAATTCAATCTCATTCCACTGGTTGCGTTTACACTGATTGCCGTGCTGTTGATGTATGCCACGCTTGATAGTCTCTTTGAGAAGGGTCTCTCCCTCTTTCATATAGCCGGTTGCCTCCTGAAGCTTGCCGGGTGTGGTCTCTTTCTCCTGCCGGTCGTGACGCTCCTCTTTAATCACTCTGTGCAATGGGCTATGGTCGAGGGCATTACGGGCATGTTCCTGTTGAGCATTCTTGTTTCCCTGCTGGCGGAGGTGAGCAGCCTGGTGCAGGCGAGAAGCCGGCGGCACAGTACTTCCTGGAGGAAGAAGGGGCGAAGGAAGACCTCCTTTTCTTGAAGAGTAGGGTAAAAGTCTGTGTTTGCGGAGGACATCTCCCGTTTTTAGAGGGAACGCGTCACCGGTAGGTGATATAATACACCAGTACACAGACGAGACGCTCCAGGCGGACCCATGGTCAGGGACTTCCGCCCGCACAGATAAAGATGTAAAAAAGAGGCAAGGAAACATGTCGGTTGAGATTCGCGTTCCCACCACGCTGGGAGAATCGGTTGTCGAGGCTACGGTTGCCAGGTGGCTGAAAGGTGAGGGCGAGCCAGTGCAGCGTGGAGACGTGCTGGTGGAACTGGAAACAGACAAGGTGAATGTCGAGGTCACGGCCGAGCAGGATGGCACGCTTGAGAAGATCGTCAAGCAGGAAGGCGAAGTTGTCGGTGTGAACGATGTGTTGGGGACGATCGGAGAACAACAAGCGACCGCGACGAGTCCGGCCGCGCCGGTGGAGGCGAGTGCTCCCGTTGGGACAGAAGAGCCACCGCGCCAGCCTGAAGAGGCGCGAACTGCGCCTGTTGAGACCCATCAATCCGAGGAGGCCACCTCCGGCCCCGATGGGCGGCGCTCGCCCTCTCCGCTGGCACGCCGTATTGCCGCCGAGCATAATATCGATCTTTCCCAGGTCAAGGCCGATAGCCCTCATGGGCGCGTGACCAGGGATGATGTCATGCACTACCTGGAGCAGCAGGACCAGCCACCGGTCGCTGAACAAGCGGTCACGGCGACCGCCGCACCCGCCGCTGCACCGTCTCAACCCCAGCCTCCCACGCGGCCCGCTGCCGCCCCATCACCAGCGTCTGCCCTCGCGCCCCAAGCGAGCGGACAACCCGCGCGTCGCGAAGAGCGGGTGCGGCTCTCACGGCGGCGTCAGACCATCGCGCAGCGTCTGGTGGAGACCCAGCGCGCGGCGGCTATGCTGACCACCTTCAACGAGATCGACATGAGCGCCATCCTGGATGTGCGGGCGCGGCGCAAAGAGACCTTTAAGGAGCGCCACAATGTCTCGCTTGGCTTTATGTCGTTCTTTACGAAGGCCGTAATTGGCGCGCTCAAAGCCTTTCCCCGCCTGAATGCAGAGATCCAGGGCAACGAGATGCTGCTGAAGTACTACTACGATATCGGCATCGCCGTGGGGGCCGAGGAGGGCCTGGTGGTGCCGGTGGTGCGCGATGCCGACCGTAAGAGTTTCGCCGAGATCGAACGCGAGATCGCTGCTCTGGCCAGGCGCGTGCGCGACAATACGCTGACCCTGGCCGAGTTACAGGGCGGCACCTTTACCATCACCAATGGCGGCGTCTTCGGTTCGCTGCTCTCGACGCCCATCCTCAATGGTCCCCAGGTAGGCATCCTGGGTATGCACAAGATCGAACAGCGCCCGGTGGCCATCGATGGGCAGGTGGTCATTCGACCAATGATGTATGTCGCGCTCTCATACGATCATCGTATCGTGGATGGCCGAGAAGCTGTGCAGTTCCTGGTACGTGTCAAGGAATTGCTGGAGGACCCTGAAACGTTGTTGCTGGAAGGATAATCGCGTGGAGCGATTGGGCCTCTCTCTCGACATTGCCTGGTTCTACCTGTATAATCTAGGGGAAGAAATCCCTATGCATCTTTTATCAAAGAAGCGCGTATGTTTCCGTTTCGTGTCAAGGGGAGAGGAAACTTCCACACCTCTCGACTAGAGGCAGGAACAGGAGTTGTCCTATTATGCAATCTGAGAATCTCTATCCCCGCGAGGGGGGGAGCAGTGATGATGTCAATTCATTGATCGGCAAATCGCTGGGCCATTTTCGCGTCGTTGAGCGCATCGGCGCGGGTGGCATGGCCACTGTTTTCAAGGCGTATCAGCCCAACCTGGATAGATATGTTGCCATCAAGGTGCTGCCGGCTTTTCATGCGCGCGATCCGATCTTTGTGAAGCGCTTTGTGCAGGAGGCGCGTTCGGTCGCGAAGCTGGCGCACCCTAATATTGTGCAAATTCATGATTTTGGCGATCAAGATAACATTACGTATATTGTGATGGAATATGTGGATGGGGGGACGCTGAAGGATCGTTTGAAACGGCCCCTGGCGGTATCTGAGGCGGTAGATTTTATGATTCAGGCGACGGAAGGGCTGGATTGCGCTCACCGCAATGGGATCATCCATCGCGATGTAAAGCCCGCGAATATGCTGGTGCGCAAGGACGGCCATCTGCTGCTCTCGGACTTTGGTATCGCCAAAATCCTGGAAGGCACAACCAATCTGACGCGTGTTGGCACCGGCATCGGCACGCCGCAATATATGTCGCCGGAGCAAGGGACGGGCCAGGCGGTCGATCGCCGTAGCGACATCTATTCCCTGGGGATTGTTTTGTTTCATTGCCTGACCGGGCGCGTGCCCTTTACCGCTGACAACCCGCTGTCCATCACCGTCAAGCACTTGAACGACCCGCTGCCCGTTGAAATGTTGCGCCAGCTTGGTGTCCCCACTCCTATTGAGCAGGTGGTGGTGAAGATGGCCGCCAAGGCTCCCCAGGATCGTTATCAATCGGCCGATGCCCTGATCGAGGCCCTGACGAGCGCGCTCTCGGCCGCGCACCTCTCCATCCCGCGTCCCTGGCGCTCAGGGATAGGGAGTATCGCGTCTCCTCAGCCTGGTGTCCTGCCGGGGAACGCGTCGCAGGCAGGAGGGGGGAGCAGTTCGCCGTCTTTTGCCCCGGCCTCACGTCCTGGTGGCCAGCCTGTAGAGGTCACCCTGACCTGTTTTCGCTGTGGCTCAACGAATAGCAGCGCCCGGCTCTACTGCACGACGTGTGGCTATGACCTGGCCGATAAACGCGCCGCTGAGGACCACTATATGGGTCCGAATGGGCGCGTGGTGCTGGCCAGTCTCACGTTTCAGAGCGGACCCATGGCGGGCCGCTCCTATCGCTTCCACCAGGGGGTCACCACTATCGGTCGTACCAATGGCAACGATCTGATTATTGCCGGCCGCACCGTCTCGCGCAAGCATGCCCGCCTCTGGTTTGACAATGGCCGCTGGTTCCTGGAAGACGTGGGCAGCGTGAATGGGACCCTGGTCAATGGCAACCGGCTCTACCAACCAGTGGCCTCCAACGATGGTGGCAATCGGCCCTACCAGCCGGTCGTCTTGAACGATGGTGATACCATCAATTTAGGCGATGAAGTCGTCATTTTTTCTATTGTGTATAAGTAATAGAGAGAAAAAGAGACCTGGATCTCCTCAGATACGTGTAATAGAGTGTAGACCACTTTTGTGGTCGCGCTGTAAGAAACACTGTGTCGCTAAGCAAGCGGCTGACCGGTTCTATAGTTAGGAAGGATCACACTGATGGGCTCCATCAATCCCGTTGTGGCAGTTGCGCAGCAGATGCTGTTAGGAAACGCGGTACGCCAAAATCATGCTCTGGAGCATGCGACCATTGTATTGCTGAGTAAGAAATATCCGGATGTGCGCCTCTCAGGCGTCTCTTCGGCGCTGGGCTTCTTTGTGTTTGGCGATCTGCCCGCGGAGGCCATTATCCCGACCGCGCATGAGGCATTGAACCTGCTGCGCACAACCCAGCCTGAGCTGGCCATCCATGAGCGTTGTGGCACCAACCTGGCGGTCGCGGGTATGTTGACGGGCCTCTCCGCGATGACGGTTGCGAAGATGCGCCGCCCCTTTAATACAGCCAACAACGTCATTCTGGCATCGACCGCCGCGCTCGTGCTCTCGCGTCCTCTGGGGATGATGGTGCAGCGCTATGTTACTACCCAGACCCCCAATGAGACGATGATCATTACCGGGCTGAAAGAGTTCACTCTGTTTGGCTCCCCGGCACATTTCGTGAACACCGATAATCCCGGCGCGTCGAAATTGTTCGGCTAATCGGGGAGGAGCAGCATATGGAGCGCAGTGGCTTTCTGGTAGAGACCACCTGGCTGGCTGAGCATCTGCATGATCCGCACCTGCGTGTGGTGGATATGCGCGGCTATGTGCGCACAGTGGAGCGTGATGGCGTGCAGGAGGCCCTGTATGTGGGTGCCCGCGAGGAGTATGAGCAGGGGCATATTCCGGGCGCGCTGTATATCGACTGGAGCAGCGATATCGTCGATGCAGACGACGAGGTCGAGGCGCAGGTCGCGCCGGCGCAGCGCTTTGCCGAGGTGATGGGCAAACTGGGAATTGGCGATCAACATCTGGTCGTGGCCTATGACGCGCATCCGGCCTCCCAATTTGCCACGCGTCTGTGGTGGGCGCTCACCTATTACGGCCACAGCGAAGTTGTGGTAGTGAATGGCGGCTTTCCCCAGTGGCTGCGCGAAAACCAGCCACTGGAGCAGACGCCCTCTGTCTATCCACCTGCCACCTTCACCCCCGTGGTGCAGCCGCAGTTGCGCGCGACCGCCCAGGAGGTTCTGGCCCTGCTGGGGCAATCCGACGTGGCCCTGGTGGATGCGCGCGACCGCCGGCAGTACAGCAGTGAGGTCTACCGGCAGCCAGGTCGCCCAGGACACATTCCGGGCGCGCTCAATATTCCGCGCGAGGAACTGGTCGACCCGGCGACGAACACATTTCGCAGCAACGAGGAACTTGCCCAGGTCTTCATGCACGCCGGGATCACGCCGGAGCAGCGCGTCGTGGCCTACTGCAACGGCGGGGTCGCCGCCACCACGGTGCTCTTCAGCCTGGCAATGCTGGGCTATCCTCACCTGACGAACTATGATGGCTCCTGGAATGAGTGGGGGGTGCGCCCGGACCTGCCGGCGGAGGTCTAGCCAGGAGGCGGAGACATATGGATGAGCCTGAAAGCGCAGAGGCGCAGGAAGACCTGCTTGACCTGGATGCCATTATGCGGGCCTTCGGGGTTGAGGCATGGAGTAACCTGGGACTGGTGACCACGCCGCAGAGCGAACTGCTGAGCCTGCTGGTAGAGATCGAGGGACGGCGCTATATCCTCAAGGAGCGGCCCGAAGGCTTGATCGATGGCGATAGCGATCACCGCTATCGTTTCCAGCGCTTCTTACAACTGGCGGGTATCCCACTCCCGCCAGTGTGGCTCACTCCGCAAGGCGAGCCTGTTGTGACCATCGGCGAGGATAGTTTTGAGCTACAAGCATGGGCGGAAGGTGAGCTGTTCACGAGCGCGCAGCCCAGCAGCCTCGCGTGGGTTGCCGCCGCCGGCACTATGCTGGGGCAGTTGCACCAGGCGTCCCGGCGCTATCCGGGCGTGGAGTATCGCTGGCCCTCGGAGGTGCAGCCCGGCGGCCTGGTGCAGGGCTGGCTGAACCTGGCGCGTGCCAGGGCCGAGGAGAGTGAGATCCATGCACTGGCCGCCGCGCTCTCCACCTGGGTTGAGCAGTGGGAGGCGGTGCTGCCCGCGGCCATGATGTCGATCGGCGCGGTCCGCGGTTTGCCGGAGTTCCATATCCACGGCGACTACTATGCCTTGAACCTGCGCTTTGGGACAGAGGGCGTCAGCGCCGTGCTCGGCCTGCACGCCTCGCGCTGGGAGAAGCGCCTCCTCGAACTGGCCTATGGCCTCTTCTCCTTTAGCGCGCTGGAATGGCGCCTGGATGACCCCCTGACGCGCCCACTGGTCAAGCGTGGCTTTGATCCCGAACGCGCTCGCCTCTTCCTGGAGGCCTACGGCGCGATCTACCCTCCTGTCCCCCACGAAGCCGAGGCACTTGTGGATGCACTGACGCTCATAGCCCCCATCGCCACCATCAATGGCCCCCTGGAAGATATCTTCTTTGCGCGCGAAGAGCTTGAAGGAGAGATCATCGACGATGTTATGGAGCGACTGGCCTGGGCTACCTCTCTCCCCACCTGGTTACAACGTGTGCGCCGTTCGCTGGCGGAGATGTGGGGCTGAATATGGGTCACCCCATAGACATTTCAGACTCACAGATGCCCGCCGCTCGGCTACCTGGTCTGTTACACATACTGACTCGTCAGTGAATGCTTGGCGCCAAGGAGTTCTCGCGGTGTCCCCTCGAAGATGACCATGCCGCCCTTATTGCCGCCTTCTGGACCCATGTCGATGATCCAGTCGGCGTTACGAATCACATCCCGGTTGTGCTCAATCACAATTACCGTATTCCCACCATCTACCAGCCGGTTCATGATGGTCAAAAGGTGACCGACATCCGACATGTGCAGCCCGGTCGTCGGCTCATCCAGGACGTAGATGCTGCCTTGCTTGTGCAGTTCGCTGGCCAATTTGATGCGCTGGCATTCGCCACCGGAGAGGGTACTGAGAGGCTGGCCGAGGGTCAGGTAGTCCAGTCCCACATCGCTCATCGCCTGCAACCTTGTCCGCACCTCTTTGATCTCGAAAAACGAGAGTGCCTGGTTGATGGTCATGCTCAGGACATCAGCTATCGATTTCCCGTTCAAAGTGTAGGCCAGTACCTCAACTTTGAAACGCTTTCCCTCACAGACATCGCAGGGAAGCTTGACTCCCTCAAGGAATGCCAGATTGGTATAGGTAACGCCGAGACCCTGACAATTGGGACAGGCACCCTTCGAGTTAAAACTAAACAGACCAGGATCGGCATGGTTGGCTGCCGCAAAGGCCTTACGTACATCATCCATGATGCCTGTATAGGTAGCAGGATTTGAGCGACTAGATACGCCCACGGGCGATTGATCAATCACAATCGCTCCCCGGTGCTGGCTCAGGAAAACTTCATGAATTAGGGAACTCTTCCCTGATCCTGCCACCCCGGTAACCACCGTCAAAACGCCGGTGGGAATGTTCACGCTGACATCCTTCAGGTTATTCGCCCTGGCATGGACAATTGGTACGCTGCCACGAGGACTCCGGAACGTTTCCTTGAGAGGCATCTCATACTGCAAATGCTTGGCGGTGAGCGTATCTGCTGTGAGAAGCCTGGCAAAGCTCCCCTCGTAGACCACCTGGCCACCGTGGGTGCCAGCATGTGGACCCATATCGATGATGTAATCCGCTACTTTTATAACATCCGGATCATGTTCCACGACAATCACCGTATTGCCCTTATCGCGCAACTTCTCCAGCAACTCGTTCAAGCGGTGAACGTCACGAGGATGCAGTCCTATACTTGGCTCGTCGAAGATATACATCACGTCTATCAGCGTACCGTTGAGCTGTTTGACCATCTTGACGCGCTGGGATTCTCCACCGGAGAGCGTATCCGTTTCGCGGCTCAGACTCAAGTATTCCAGGCCAATATCCACCAGGTGCTGCAACCGTTCAACCAGAGTTTGGACCATCGGGGCTGCCTCTGGCTCTTTCATCTCTTTGATCACCCCAATCAGATCACCAACCTCCATAGCCGACATCTCTGCAATGGAGCGTCCAGTGATTTTACAGCTCAGAGCCGCCTGATGTAAGCGGGCACCTTTACAAAGGGAACATGGGCCAAAATGCATGTACGGTTCCACTGCTTTTTGGGTGCGTTCCGACATCGTTTTCACATCGCGGGTGATGTATTTTTGGGTGAATTTATCCACAATCCCCTCTAAGGTGATGTTGACCGTTTTCCCTCCCACCTGAATTTTTACTTTGTGGGGCTTGCCATGGAGCAGCAGATTCATTTCTTCATCCGTGAAGTCAGCGAGTTTTTTGTCCATATCAAACAATCCAGATTGGGCACAAATACTCCATCCCCAACTGTTGACGGCATAGTCTGGAAACAAGATGGCACCTGTATTGAGTGACTGAGATAGGTCGAGAAAGACCTCAAGATTGACTCCAATCTTTCTCCCCAGTCCGTTGCACTCCGGGCACATGCCTTGAGGGTCATTGAAAGAAAAGACATTGGAGGAGCCCACATACGGTTTGCCAACCCGTGAAAAGAGCAGGCGCAGCACCGGCGCAATGTCAGTGACCGTTCCCACTGTCGAGTGCGATCCTCCGCCCAGACGTTTTTGATCAACAATCACCGCCATATTCAGGTTCTCAATGGCATCTGCGTCTGCTTGAGGATAACGTGGCAGAAAGTTACGAATGAACATGCTAAAATTCTCGAGCAGCAGCCGCTGCGCCTCGTTGGCAAGCGTATCAAACACCACCGATGACTTTCCCGAGCCAGACACTCCGGTAAAAATGGTGATTTTGCGCTTGGGAATACGTAATGAGATGTTTTTCAGGTTATTCTCGCGAGCACCACGGATCTCAATACATTCTTGAGATAGCATGTGTGATTTTACCTCTTCTCATGTAAACTTTGGCATGAAGCTGTTAATTTTTGGGCAATTATCGAAGCCGAGAATATCTCTCTTACGGTCGTTGTTCTGAAGATGCATATGTGGCAAGGCAATCGGCGCGACGCCTCGAATGATCCAGCTTCGCGCCGATGTGCCCGTCTCCAGTCGTCTGATCAGTTCTGAAATAGGATTGGGACACACAAAGACGCGATCAGCCAGGGTCAGGTCGGTTTTCCGTTAGTCTACTTTTGCTTCCTCGGCCCCATTTTAGAACATTTCCCCTAGCACGTCAACAGGAGCACGGATGTAAAAGAGAGCGCCAGAAATAGGAATCGCGATGGGAGTGGCTGGAACGGATGTCGCGATTGATGCCGGAAATCTTTGCCATTGCTCGGCGGACGATGCGGGTGGTGAGGATGAATATCGGTTTTATCGCCATCTACAATGTGGTGGGTCTCTCCCTTGCGGCCATAGGCCTCTTGTCACTCATCTTGGCGGCTGCGGCGCAGTCGTTGCCAGATCTGGGCATCCTTGCCAATTCAGCGCGGTTGCTGCGAGGAGGCTGAGAGCAGCAGGCGTCATCTTCCTCTTTAACCTCGTGGATTGGCTGATCCCTAGTACTCTTGACAACTGGGGGAGAGAGTGGGTATAGTTATCTTCGTAAACGTTAACGTGATCGCTAACGGAGAGGAGAGGAAGAGCACTGCTGCTCATTATGGGCATACGCTGCCTTTCCTTTGATAGCCAGAATCGCTGGGGAATTCTGGAATGAGGCTGACCCACAAGGAAGAAAGGGAAAACCTATGTCAGAACGCTCTGTCATGCGCGCGACCTTTTGGAAACGTAGCTATCTCTATGTATTATTGAGTGTACTACTGCTCATCCTGACAACACTCATTGGAGGATGGGCAAGTGTGACTGTCACGAGGGCGGCGGCTCCTTCAAACGCTGGCTTGCATGTCTCCGGCAATCACATCGTCAATAGTGCGGGCCAGGTCTTTCGTCCACTGGGCGTTGATCGTGGCGGTTCAGAATATATGTGCGACTCCGCGAGCGACAACACCGTTTTCGACGATGGGGCGAATCCTAACAGCTCCGGCCTGACAGGGGCGGCGCTGGATACCTTCGCCGAAAATCAGGCCCTGAATGGCTTTAAGTCCTGGGATGTCAATACCGTGCGTATTCCCCTCAATGAAGATTGCTGGCTGGGCATTAATGGCTATCCCGCTGCTAGCTACACGGCAGCGGTCTACCAGCAGCGCATCAAGGACTTTGTGAACTTGCTGACCTCGAACGGCTTCGCGGTCATTCTGGACCTGCACTGGGCCGCGCCCGGCACGCAGCAGGCGAATTCGCAGACACCGATGCCGGATGCCGATCATACCCCGGCCTTCTGGACCTCGGTGGCCAATACCTTCAAAAGCAACTCTTCGGTCATCTTTGACCTGTTCAATGAGCCGTACACTCAGAGTTGGAGTTGCTGGCTCAACGGCAGCAGCGGCGCTAGCCAGGCGCCGTGTAACGACGTTGGCTTTGCCGTTGAAGGCATGCAGGGTATGGTCAACACAGTGCGCGCAACCGGCGCGACCAATGTCTTGATGGCCGGCGGTCTGGCCTATTCCAACGACCTCTCGCAGTGGTTGCAAAACGAGCCTAACGACCCCCTGCACAATCTGGCCGCCTCATGGCACCTCTACAACTTCAATGCCTGTAGCAATACAAGCTGCTGGAATTCGCAGGTTGCGCCAGTCGCCGCCCAGGTTCCCGTGATTATTGGCGAACTGGGAGAGAATGACTGCGCCAGCACCTTTATTAACCAGGCCATGAGCTGGGCCGACCAGAATGGTGTTGGGTATCTGGGCTGGGGCTGGGATACCTATAACTGTAGCTCCTATCCCTCCTTGATCTCCGACTACAATGGTACCCCGACCGCATTTGGTCAGGGATTGCACGATCACCTGATTGCGCTGAACCAGGGAGCTGGCGGCGGCGGCGGTGGTGGCCCAACGCCTACACCAAACCCGACGAATACGCCCACCTCTACGCCGACGCCCACCAATACGCCAACTCCCACGAACACGCCGGTGTCTGGCAGCAGTTGTAGCGTGCATTATGTTGTCCAGAACCAGTGGCCGGGAGGGTTCACCGGCAACATCACGATTACCAACACGGGGTCGACCACGATTAATGGTTGGAGCCTGACCTTCACCTTCCCTGGCAATCAGCAGATCACCCAGATCTGGAATGGCAATCTAACGCAGCAGGGGAGTCGGGTCACGATCACCAACGCTTCGTACAATGGTACCATCGCGCCCAATGGTACGGCCTCGCCCGGCTTCAACGCTTCATGGAGCGGCAGTAATCCGGTGCCCACGTCGTTTGCCCTCAACGGCACAGCCTGTCGTGTCGTGTAGTCTGTATTGACGAGTTCCCACGCGGAGCGGATGCTGCCCCAGCATCCGCTCTGCATCCTTGAAGGACTCTCCGTCCTTCCGGGAGAAAGTAGGAAAAAATCATGAAGAAGTAAGCAATCAACTTGTCCATCGTTAGATCTGGTATGAACAAAATCACCACATCAAAACCAGGACAAGTCCTGCTTCAACAGCATAGCACAGACGATCAATTGCTTACAGAAAGCTCGCCCATTCAAGGGATTCTCGTCCCACTCGATCTCCCAGAGTTCAAGATAGTGAGTCAATTCCTTCATCTAGATGGAAGCATTGAGGTCCAAGTGATCGCGAGAACGGATCGAGCCGCCTGCCCCACCTGTAAAAAAATTTGTAGGAAAGTTCATGATACGCGAGGACGTGTGAAAAGGGATCTTTCCCTCAGAGAGCATCCAGTCCATCTTGTTCTTGCAAAACGCCGTTTTCGCTGCCTCACCTGTCGGAAGACCTTTACCGAAACCGATGGGATCTGTGGGAGATACAAACGTACCACCAAAAGATTTCGAGATCACCTTGGGCAGCAAGCAGAAACCCGACCAATTGCCCACATTGCCCAAGAAATGGAAGTGGGGTCCCGTTTCACCCAGGAGTGCTTTGAAGCCTCGATGCAGGAGAGGATAGCCGAAGGTGGACATCCCTTAGAAGAAAATGCACCGATAGCCACGCCCCGCTTTTTAGGAATTGATGAGTTTGTCCGTCGAAAAGGGCATCACTA
Source organism: Ktedonobacteraceae bacterium (assembly GCA_039937055.1). GTDB lineage: Bacteria > Chloroflexota > Ktedonobacteria > Ktedonobacterales > Ktedonobacteraceae > JALYTT01. Next base: position 12,890 of record JBDTHH010000029.1, read on the forward strand.
CGATACCATCTTATGCGATCTCGTCAAGCGCACCGTCCTAGAAATCAGCGAGGGACGAAAGATGGAAGAGGTCCAAAGGCTGTTGGAGCGGCTTGACTCTCCTGATGCAGTGGAAGCGGTGAGCATGGATATGAGTGCCTCTTTTCGTCCGGCAGTTCACCTCTGTTTGCCAAAAGCGCACATCGTCGTCGATCATTTTCATGTGGTGCAACACGTGATGAAGGGCTTTAAGAAGATCGTTTCGAGCTGGGCTCACAAAAAGGAGGGGAAACCGCTTTTGCAGGGAAAACAGTGTCTCTTCCTGAGTGCGCAAGAGGATTTGACGAAAAAACAGGCGCAAGACCGCGCGACGAGAGGAAAAGCCCTTCCCCTGCTTGAGAAGGCATGGCGATTTGCGGATTTTGCGGGGAAATCTTGCATGAACTTTGAAGCAGTTTCCCCCGGAAGGATGGAGACCCACAATCAACCCAGAAGGAAGCGAGAAGCATGACCCCGGGAATCACCCTGACAGAGCAACGGAAACCAGAGAAAAGGAGAGCTTTCATGCCAGGAGCAGGCGTTTCTGTCTTCAAGGGCGTATCCCCTACTCACACCCCGCGTCGCGTATGATCGACGAGTCAGAGGTGCATGTGTATACCTGCGGCGAAGAGCTGTATGCCGCTATGCTGCATGCGATACAGGACGCACAAGAGTGGATCGTCTTCGAAACGTTTATCTGGAAGGACGATCCGGTCGGCCAGCAGTTCAAGTAGGAACTCCAAAGTGCCGCCGACCGAGGCGTCCAGGTGCATATCATCTTCGATGGCTTTGCGGACCTGGTCGTGCCGCGCCGCTTCAAACGCTTTGCGCCCTCACCCAACCTCCATGTATTGGAGGATCCGCTCCTGTCCTGGCCGTGGCATTCCCTGCATCTGCGCAGCTACGCCCGCGACCACCGCAAGATTCTGGTGGTGGACGGACACACAGCTTTCGTAGGCGGCTACAACATCGGGGCACGCTACGCGACCGAGTGGCGCGATACGCATGTCCGCCTCAACGGACCGGCAGCCTGGGAAGTGGAAAATATCTTCATCGACTTCTGGAATGCGCATCGCGAACGCCGTTTGCCCCGGCTTGCCGACCTGGGGACGCGGGACTGGGACCCGCGCATCACCGTATATCGTAACGATCCACAGATGCTGATCTTCCCATTCGTACCGCCTATCTTGAAGCGATTGACCGGGTGCAGCGTCATATTTACCTGACGCATGCATACTTCATTCCAGACCGCACGATCCTCCGTGCTTTGCCCGCCGCCGCTGCACGCGGGGTCGATGTGCGCATCCTGTTCCCAGCGGCGTCCAAACATCCCCTTGCTGATTGGCTGGTACACCCAGTGCCTGGCGGGTGGCATTCGCTTGTTGCTCTACCAGCCTATAATGGTACATGCGAAGACTGCGACCATTGATGGTGTCTGGTCATCAACCATCGGGACGGCGAATCTGGATCGCCTGAGTCTCGTCAGCAACTTCGAGGTGAATAAGGTATAGCCGCTGGAGGTCAGGCTGGATTGACTACCGGTGTCGCACATCAACAGCATGTGTCTGCATAGCCGCCAAGTCTAGGAGCTCCTCGTTACCGCATGCTGCTTGCTGGTGGACAGATACCGTCATGGTATGCGGGTCAAAGCTGCCCCACAGGTGCCGATCAACGGCGACAAACAAGATACCAATGCGTCCAGCATACGCCGCTGGAACAATCGCTTTGATATCGCTTGAAGCCAGGGTGGAAACGTACCTTGTAGAGGCATACTGTCTGTAGCGGGCGGCAGCATATTCCTGCTCCTTCAGGAAGTACGGTGCTACTACCTCCCAGGCCCTCTGGTGGAATGCCTCCATTCCCAGCCAGTCAAGGTTTCCACAACTCCCTGATCCAGCACATGCGCATAGGTATTCACCTTACGGTAGATCGGCAAGAGGTGCTCTACCCCTGCCAGCACCAGCGGCGCTCGTTCCCCGCGAAGCACTGACTGCAATCCTCTATTGATCCTTTGGAAGTAGCGCAGCAGTTGTTCTTTGGGCGCAGCAGTGCTATCCTCCCCCTGCCCAGGCATGATAGCCACGTGCTACCTGCCTCATGGTTCCCATTGGCATGCAGACATAGACCTGGAGGTGCCTTTCAGCGCTCTGGTCTGTGAGGGCCTCAGCAAGACTCCTCGGCACTGTTTCTGGCAGTTCGACCTCGCTGATATGATGGCGTGTGCCCTCGAGCAACACGACGGTGTTCTGGGAGAGAGCCAGGAGGTAGAATTGTTGTTCCCCATCAAGCAGGAACGGCAGCAGCGGCTTGAGATGGAGGCGGAGACGGAGACCGACCACTACGCTCTCCCCGGCGGGGTAGGGAAGGTGATAGATGCGAAACACGTCCGGAGAGCGAAACATCGCGATCCCATCACGTTGGTCCCGCCAAAACAGCGCGTTCTCTATCAGTGCCTGGATTGGTTCCAGCACTTTCTTAACCTCAGTGGAGCGGAGGCGACAGGCCAGCAGGCACCGTTCAGCCTCGCGGAGTAGATCCTTGAGACGAATACGGACTGAATAGTGATACACAGGTTCTACCCGATTTATCCATCAGCACCTGGGAGCCTGCTTTCATGTTCCTTCTTCTCATGAGTGCCTTCCTTCCTCATTACATCGTTATTCCAACAGCAGCATGGTATCTGTCTCGCTCTGCTCACTTGCTGCTTCATCTCAGCACTGT
>JBDTHH010000030.1:0-4323 GCA_039937055.1 Ktedonobacteraceae bacterium
GAAGCGCGCGTTGTTGGCTAAAATCTCGTCAGGCATAAATATGGTATCCTTTCATATTTTCAAGCAATGAGTATACGCTTAGCTATCTAACAATTGTGCCAGTGTAGCATAGCGCCTGTTGAATGTACACATTATGTCCCATCCCCTCTTGACAAATTAATAGCGATCTGTTATTTTATGTATAGCAAATAGCTATAAACACAGCTAGCGTTAAAGAAAGAGGCAGGCCTGTAAAGCGTCTCTCGTCATGATGCCCTTACTACAGGACATCATTTCGACACTGTTATCACTACCGATGGACAATGGATCTTTGTTTCAATCAAGGAGGATTCTATGAACCGGTCTGTTTTCTGGGCGGCAGTTTCTGCCATTAAACACATGTGCATCGCTGGGATGATTGTTGTTGGGGCGGTCAGCGTTGCGTTACACCTGGGAACGCCAACTATCGGGGTACGATCTGGTTGGCGTCGCGTTCTTTTGCTTCTCTTCCTCCCCAGCGTCCTGATGCTGGTCTCCTGTGTGCAGACCACGCCACCAGCACAAACGCATAAACTGAGTTCTGATCCGGTGGTGCGCTGGATACAACAACACGCCATTCCCCTGCGGACAACTGACCAGGGTGGCTCGGATAGCGACCTCGCAGCGCTCAAGCAGATTGTGGGCAATGCCAGCATTGTTGGCCTGGGCGAGGAGACACACGGCACGCACGAATTGATTGACATCAAGGCGCGTCTCACCGAGTTTTTGATCAGCAACATGGGTTTCACGACGTTTGTCATGGAGAATGACTGGGGGCGTTCACAACTTCTTGATGCGTATATCAATGGCGGGCCGGGTACCATCACCGATGTGATGTCAGCGAGCCTGTTTGGTTCCTGGCAAACACAGGAGTATCTGACTCTGTTTGAGTGGATGCGTGCCTACAATGCCAATGCCGCTCATACAACGAAAATCCACTTCCTGGGCATGGACTGCCAGGATTTCGACCAGAGCGATTTCGACTCTGTTGAGAGCTATCTGCAAAAGGTCGATCCCCGGCAAGTTGCTCATATCAAAGATCTCTATGCGCCCATTCTCTCCGCTGGCCTGAAAGCAGCAGGCCAGACCTACCTTTCATTAGCTGCATCAACCAAGCAGCAGTATCAGAATCGGGCCCAGCAGGTCTACAATTTCCTCAAAGCCAACCGGCAGAGCTACATCGACCACTCGTCATCCCAAAGCTTCGCGCTCGCTCTCCAGAATGCGCGCGTTCTTGTTCAAATTACAACCTATCTCAACGCTCAGACGCCGAACGAATACTCCGCCCGCTTCTACCAGCGCGATGGCTTTATGGCTGAAAACGTGGCCTGGATTCATGATTACGAGGCTGGCAACAATCCGAAAATCATAGTCTGGGCACACGATCAGCATATCGCCAATGATACATTCTATCCCTCTCAGGACGGGAGAAATATGGGAGGCGAACTGCGCGCCCGCTACAACGCTAGTTATCTCCCCATTGGCACAACCCTCTATCAGGGGACAATGAGAATCTATCACTATCCAACGAGCAGCATCCAGACGATTACCCCTCCAGACCCGAATACGTATAACTACACCCTTGGGCAGGCAAACCTCCCTCTCTATATGCTCGATCTACGCACCATCCCACCAGGCCCAGTACACAACTGGGCTCAAAGTAGCGCCATTTTCGTCAACTATGGTCTCGGCGGCGAAGATATCTCGACTCCAGCTCAGCTTAGCCAGCGCTTTGATGTGATTATCCATGTGCAGAACACGACGCCATCCAGGCACTTGTGATTCTCTTCTTTCGTCACGACCCTGCCTGGTACGCTGTACCTTTGGCACAAAATCTGCTATAGTTGGGAGCAACCTGGACGAATAGCTAGTAGGCAGTTTCTTGCAAGCACGAAGTAGAACGGCGGGAGCATTGAACGAAAAAGAAACCGTACCAGAGCCGGGAGACCTGGAAAAGGTGCCACCGGGTTACCTTGGCGCGACGCCTGCGCCGGGACAATTACCAGCGCGAGGCGAGCGCATGTATGTTGATCGCCCTGAGCAATTACTGCATGCCGCCAGTGTATTGAAGCAGTCGCATGTAATCGCTATTGACGCGGAATTTGTGCAGGTGCGCTCGCGAGTGCCGGGTGACCAGACGACCTCCTCTCATCGCCTGGCCCTGTTGCAGCTCGCGGTCGATGAACATTGCTTTGTGGTGGATGCCTGGCGCTTGCTCGATCTCTCGCCGTTGCGCAGCGTGGTGGAAGATCCCACCTTCAGTGTGCTGTTACACGGAGCGGGCGCGGATATGCGTGTGATGTCTGAACGCGACCTGCATGTGGCGCATTACTATGATCTGGAGGCCGCCAGCCGCTCGATCTTCGGTCAGCACGAGTCGTCGCTGGCGGCGATGTTGCAGCGCGCCTTCAATGTGCGCCTGGACAAGAGCTTGCAGCGCACCGATTGGACGCGCCGCCCGCTGCCGCCGGCGATGGTGGCCTATGCGGCGCGCGATGCTGAGATGACGCTGGCCCTCTACTACTGGTTGGATCAGCATTACCAGCAAGTATTGAAGCTCCACGAGTACACCGATGAACCGGAACTCGGCGCGGCCTGGATCGAGCCATTCTTGCGCGGCACCTCCCCCGTCTCGCCGGAGGTGGCGATCGCCGAGGCCAAAGAGCAGGGGCTGCTGACTGAAGAGCAGATATACGCGGATTGCCGTGCCGCGCTGGCCCTGCTGAAGCATCCGATGTACCGCAGCCGCCTGCTGCGCCTGATCGCCGACCTGGTTCTTATACAGATGGTGCCGGAGATCGAACCACTGTTGCAGGCGCCGACCTCGGATGAGCGGGGCGCCGCCGCTCGCGCCTTAGGACGAATGGGCGCCGAGCAGAGCACACCCGCCATCCAGCCGCTCTTGCAGGACCCAGCGTATGATGTGCGCAAAGCCGCGCAGCACGCGCTACACAATCTGAACAACACCACTCCCCGCGCACAAACGACGGCCCCCGTTAGACTGAACGACGGCGCCCGTAGCTGGTCTGTAGGTAGCGAACCAAACGATACCGGCGATGACAGCGACTGGAAAGCTCGCCTGCGTTCGATGATGGAACCGTAAGTGTTACCTGCGAGGCAAGCGCGTGCCTATCCAGACGAGGAAGAGCAGCGCTGCGGTGATGCCCACTCTTCTCAGGCTGTGTACCCATTGCTCTTCGGCTAGCGGGTCGCCGCCTCCCAGGTGTAGCTGGCGTACAATGGCATGCAGCCGTGTGTTCTGGTCTGTGCTGGCTGAGTGTGTCCTGCTGTGAGCTAGCGGCTGTTTTGTAAGTGGTAGAGGGTGTCTGGCTTCTGCTCTGTATGCCACGGCAGGCCTGCTCGCGCGCAACTGGTCGGCCAGCGAAAGAAAGAACTGCTGCAGGAGTAGCTTGATTGCTCCCTTAACCAGTGGGGTGGATAACACTGTGTCCGGCTTACCAAAAGTGAGCGTCCCCTTATAGACAACGACGGTATTTTCATCGTAACCATCTAAGCGTACAATGCATTCGCCACTAATGGGCCCCCGTTGTCCCTCGCCTTCAATAGAGATACGATACTGGTAAGGATAATCCTGGTCGGAGACCGTGATGCGCCCGGAGTAGGAGCCTTTCAGAGGAGCGCGCTCTATATGCATCGCGACTGTGTATATGTTTTGGTCCTGAACCTCCAACTGCTCCAGGCCAGGGATAGCGTGGCGCAGTATGCGCCGGTTCATCAGGCTCTTCCATACATCCTCTGGCAAGGCCTGGAGTGTGTATGTTCCCTCGATATTCATCATAAGTCCTTTGCCCAGGCAGCGCGTGGGAGACGCGAGACAAGAATATGAAGGCCTCGCTCTGCCCCCGGCTTTGACCGCCCGGAAAATAAAGTTACGCTCCTCATTATAGAGGAGGAAGGAAGAAGTAGCAACGGGGTAATCAATACGTTACCCCCTCTTGCTGGACGGAATATGAACGCTCACGATTCAAAAAGTCCCATGATTCATTGCATACCACTTTGCCCGTGACGTTTTTGGGCTGAGACGCGATAACCAGATGAGGCCTCAGGAACTGGCATACATTGGAAGCCGAAAGGAGCAGAATGCAACTGCGAACGAATCTGCCTGTCTATGACGATGCCGCGTTTACGCAACTCTACCAGCGTTATGCACAGACGTTGCTGAGCTTTATCCGGCGGTACCTCTCCAGGCGAGAAGACGCGGAGGACGTGCTGCTAGAGGTCTTTCTGGCGGCAATGGAGCGCAACTCGCTGGTGGGTTTAAACGAGGACGAGCAGTTGGCGTGG
>JBDTHH010000031.1:0-13092 GCA_039937055.1 Ktedonobacteraceae bacterium
GGCTAAATGGCCTGGCAAGCCCGTTTGGGATTGAAACCATGCATTCAGACGTGCTGTCAGCTGATCATACCGTGGCTAAATGGCCTGGCAAGCCCGTTTGGGATTGAAACTGATAACACCACTGCAAGGATAAAAGTTACGGCTACCGGGGCTAAATGGCCTGGCAAGCCCGTTTGGGATTGAAACGGGGAACTTCCAAGACGTTCTCCGGCAACAACCGGAGGGCTAAATGGCCTGGCAAGCCCGTTTGGGATTGAAACAGCATTTTCTGAGAATGGGCAACCTCCAAGAGACACGGCTAAATGGCCTGGCAAGCCCGTTTGGGATTGAGACCGACACGTTGTTCTTCGCCATTGTAGTGTGTGTGTGGGGCTAAATGCCCTGCCAAGCCCGTTCGGGTTTGAAACTGCTGAGCTTTCTTCGGGTTCGGAGCCAAGTCTTCCATGGCTAAATGGCCTGCCAAGCCCGTTTGAGATTGAAGCCGCGATCAGTAGTTTAGCAGGTACTTCCGTATATGATGTCCGTATGAGTTACTAGAGAAATAACATTCCATCTACCACACATCCCCCCTTCAACCTTCAGACATGGCTTCGCAAAAGTCGTGTCCTGGAGTTGCTCTCGCTGTGCCATCCTTCGTAGCTGCGTGATTTATCACGCCTGGCTAGCCAGTCGTCATGGTTGCCAGGCGTGATAAATCACGCAGCTACGAAGGACGAGCAACTTTTGCGAAGCCCTGAACCTTCAGAAGTTTCTCCTTGACAACAGGCAAAATTTGTTTATACTTACTATCAGACCGATTGGTCTGCTATTTTTTTACTCTATAAACAGACCAATCGGTCTGATAATATTGACTGTGTTGATATGTGAAAGGAACAGGTAATGACCGAATATCAGGAGCAGCGTACCCGCACCGTCAGGTGGGATGACCCGGCACCGGCTCTGCGGGCCTTACAGACGATGAGCGGTATCGCACACCTGAAAGCTATGCAGGCAGGGGAATTGCCTCCCCCTCCCGTTATAGCGTTGCTTGGGATGACACTGGTGGAAGTGAGCGAAGGCCGCGTCGTCTTTAGCCTTGAACCGGCAGAGTATCACTACAATCCGCTGGGAACGGTGCATGGAGGCATCATCGCCACATTGCTCGATTCCGCCATGGGCTGTGCCGTGCAGGCGCTCTTGCCCGCCGGTACCGGCTACACCACGCTGGAGATCAAGGCCAACTACCTCCGTTCCATCACCACTGCGACGGGAACCGTTACAGGCGAAGGGAACGTCATTCACCTTGGTGGGCGCATCGCCACCGCTGAGGCGCGCGTCACGGATGCGACAGGCAAATTGTACGCACACGGTACGACGACCTGTATTATCCTCCGCCCAGCAGCGTCTCAGAAAGAGAGCTGATCCAAGTCACACACCCTGGCACTGCCATGGAGTCTGAAACAAGGAGGATCATATGAGCAAAGGTGAACAAACACGCGCGATGATTCTGGCGCGCGTCGCCCCTCTCTTCAACCAGCAGGGCTACTTTGGCGCGTCCCTCTCTGACATTATGCAGCAGACTGGCCTGGAAAAGGGCGGGATCTACAATCATTTCAAGAGCAAGGAGCAGCTCGCGCTGGAAACATTTGATTACTCGTATGCCATCCTTGACCAGCGCATCCGCACGGTACTGGCGGGGAAGAAACACGCGCTTGAGCGCCTCTATGCCCTGCTCTCCTACTTTCAGGAACTGGTGGACGATCCGCCCATCGCTGGCGGCTGCCCCATCCTCAACACAGCCGTCGAGGCGGATGATGCCGAACCGGCCCTGCGCGACCGCGCACGCGCGGCCATGGATGAACTACGTTCCACCATCCGGCGCATCATCTCCAAAGGGATCGAGCGTGGAGAAGTGCGCGCCGGCATCGATGTCGAGACCTGGACGAGCGTGATGATCGCTGCACTTGAGGGCGCGGTTATGCTGAGCAAGCTCTACCAGGACAATGTGCATATGCGCCGCACCGTCGCATATATACGGCATTGCATCGAACGTGATCTTGCCTGAAGGCCGTGCATCATTGCGGGTACAGGACAGTTGCCGTATTGGAGATGCAGAGAGCGAGGGCCCCGTGCTGGGGTTTGGCAGGCACATTTCTTGAGCATTTCCAGAGCGTTTTGCTGGAAATCCAGACCTCCTCTTGACCTTTTTTAGCCTATACTTCTCTCTAGAAAGGGCATGCTTGTCAGGAACAAGATGGATCTCGACCCCTGGACGTATGCCTTTCCCCGGATGCATGGCTATGTTGTAGAGAAAAGGTCACCTTCTTCGTGACGTTGATGGCCCCATCATCGTGCTTTTGGTCAAAGATGCCGAAAAGGAACCCCCTGTGGATCAGGACAGAGCACCACATGAGATGAGCTGTGCCTGTATGAGCATGCTGGAAGAAAGGAGACGATAGCTATGCCTGGAGCGCGCATCTTACTGGTGGAAGATGACAATGTGCTATGCGAACTCATTATGCGCAACCTACAGATTCGCGGGCACGACATCCGTGTCGCAGGAGATGCGCATAGCGCGCTGGTTCACCTGCGAGCTACCACGTTTGATCTCATTCTCCTGGACATCAACCTGCCCGATCAAACCGGGTGGGATGTGCTACGCACGGCACAAAAGGAGGGCTGGATCTCTCCTGTAGAGGTGAAGGGACATACCGGCTCCCTGCCAGTGGTGGTGCTTTCAGCGGTGCGGGTCAGTCCTGGCCGCCTGCAAGAATTCCACCCGCTGGCCTACCTGCCCAAACCCTTTCCAATGGAAGCCCTCCTGCGACTGGCAAAGGAAGCCGCTCAGCGCAGAAACGGCGAATCTGCCACCGAAGAGGAAGATGGAGAAGAGGCCGAACGGTCTCCAATAGCATTACCCGATGAGGAGGAACTGCATGCTTGATGCAATTATTGTGCTGGTGATTATTGTCACATTCGTGGCGTTCATCTACTTCACCATTGGCTGTGAGCGCCTGTAGCCAGAGAGAGCAAAGGAGAAGTCTATGAACTCAACGCTTGAGTATGTCCTGGTAGGTATTGTCACACTGGCAGTGCTCGTCTATCTCGTGATCGCCTTGCTCGCGCCGGAGAGATTTTAATCGTGCCTTGTATTATCGTCTAGTTTTTAGCCAACAAGTGAGGGTAAACCTATGCCTGTAACACTCAATAGTGCCTTGCAGGTAGCCATCTTCCTGGTCATTGTGCTGCTCATCACCAAACCGCTGGGCCTGTACCTGACCGCCATCTTCACAGGGCGACGCACCTGGCTCACGCCGGTCTTCGCTCCCGTCGAGCGCCTGTTTTACCGCTTGAGCGGCATCAACCCCGAGGAAGAGCAGAAATGGACGGGCTACGTCATCGCCATGCTGGTCTTCAGTGGAGCGGGTATGCTGCTGCTGTATCTATTGGAGCGTACGCAGCAGTGGCACGGGACGTTCTTCAACCCACAGACCATCCCGAATGTGGAGCCGCAACTGGCCTTCAATACCGCTGCCAGCTTCACAACCAACACCAATTGGCAGAATTATGCTGGCGAGACGGTCATGAGCTATCTGACACAAATGTCTGGCCTGGCTTTTCACAACTTCGTCTCCGCCGCCACGGGTATCGCGCTGGCGGTGGCGCTCGTGCGCGCCCTGTCGCGGCACAGCGCGCAGTACCTGGGCAACTTCTGGGTGGACCTCGTACGCTGCACGCTCTACCTGCTGCTGCCTATCTGCGTGGTGGGTGCGCTTGTGCTCGTCTCGCAAGGGGTGATCCAGAACTTCAACCCCTACACCGTCGTCCACACGCTCAACGGGCAGACGCAGGTGCTCGCCCAGGGGCCAGTGGCCTCGCAGGAGTTCATCAAAGAGCTGGGCACCAACGGTGGCGGCTTCTTCAACGTTAACTCGGCGCATCCCTTTGAGAATCCGAACGCACTCACGAATTTGATCGAGATGCTGGCGATCATCTCCATCGGGGCGGGCCTGTTCTACATGTTTGGCAAGATGGTGGGCAACACCCGGCAGGGCTGGGCGCTGTGGGCCGTCTCGGCCATCATCTGGTTGATCGCGGTAGGGGTGGTTCTGCCGGCGGAACAGACCGGTAATCCTCTGCTCTCCAAAGTCGGGGCGAACCAGGTGGTGAGTGATGTCCAGGCAGGCGGCAACATGGAGGGGAAGGAGGTGCGCTTCGGCATCACCGACTCCGCTATCTTCGCCGTCACCACGACCATGACCTCGTGTGGGGCGGTCAACAGCTTCCACGATAGCTACACGCCGCTTGGCGGTATGATCCCGATGGCCGACATGGCACTCGGTGAGATCATCTTCGGAGGGGTCGGCTCCGGGCTGTATGGCATGTTGATGTTCGCGATCATCGCGGTCTTCATCGCTGGCTTGATGGTGGGCAGGACGCCGGAGTACCTGGGCAAGAAGATTGAGCGCAAGGAGATCATGATGGCTGCCCTGGCGCTCTTGATCCTGCCCGCCTCGATCCTGGGCTTCGCGGCGGTAGCAACGGTGATCCCGCAGGGCGTCTCGTCCATTGCCAACCAGGGGCCGCATGGACTGTCAGAGATCCTGTACCTCTACACCTCATCGAACGGCAACAACGGCTCGGCCTTCGCTGGAATCGGGGCCAATACACCATTCTACAACTGGACGGGAGGCTTCGCCATGCTGATCGGCAGGTTCGCCTTCTTGATCCCCATCCTGGCCATTGGCGGCTCGCTGGTGAAGAAACGCGTCGTGCCGGCGGGGCTGGGGACCTTTCCCACCACAGGGCCGTTGTGGGTCGGACTCTTGATCGGCGTGATCCTGATCGTGGGCGCGCTGACCTACTTCCCGGCGTACTCACTGGGGCCGATCGTCGAACAGTTGTTGATGCAGGCAGGGAAGGTGTTCTAAGATGCAAACAGATGAGATGCAGCAGCCTGAGGCGCAGGCAGAGAGCGTAGCAGTCAAGCCGTGGAAGACGCGCCGCAAAGGGGAACTTTCGATCTGGGACCCGAAGATCATCCGGCGCGCCATTCCCGACTCCTTCAAGAAACTGGGCCCGCGGGTGCAGATCAGGAACCCGGTGATGTTCGTGGTGGAGATCGGCAGCGTCGTCACCACCATCGAGTTCGTGCGCCTGCTTTTCACACAGCCGTCGGCCGCGTTCACGAGCAGCCAGCTCGCCTCTGAGCGGCTCTTCGTGCTGGCGGTGGCCATCTGGTTGTGGTTCACAGTGGTCTTCGCCAACTTCGCCGAGGCCATGGCCGAGGGACGCGGCAAAGCGCAGGCCGACACCCTGCGCCAGGCGCGCACGACCACCCTGGCGAAGCGGCTCGCGAGTTCCGACCGCTTCGGTCCGGTGCAGGATGTCGCCGCGCCCGACCTGCGCAAGGGCGACCTGGTGCTCGTCGAGGCCGGGGAGGTCATCCCCGGCGATGGCGAGGTCACGGAGGGCGTGGCCTCGGTCGATGAGTCGGCGATCACCGGCGAGTCGGCCCCCGTCATCCGCGAGAGCGGCGGCGACAGATCAGCCGTGACTGGCGGCACGCGCGTGCTCTCGGACTGGATCGTGGTGCAGATCAGCGCCAACCCCGGCGAGACCTTCCTGGACCGCATGATCGCCCTGGTCGAGGGGGCCAAACGCCAGAAGACGCCCAACGAGATCGCGCTCAACATCCTGATCGCCAGCCTGACGATCATCTTCGTGCTGGTGGTGGTCTCGCTCGAACCCTTTGCCATCTACTCCGGCCGGGCGGTCTCGGTGACGACGCTGATCGCCCTGCTGGTGTGCCTGATCCCCACCACCATCGGCGGGCTGCTCTCGGCCATCGGTATCGCGGGCATGGACCGTATGGTGCAGCGCAATGTGCTGGCCATGAGCGGGCGCGCTGTGGAGGCGGCGGGCGACGTGGATGTGTTGTTGCTGGACAAGACCGGTACCATCACCCTGGGCAACCGTCAGGCGGCGCGCTTCGTACCGCTCTCCGGAGTGGAAGAGCGCGCTGTGGCCCAGGCGGCCATGCTCTCCAGCCTTTCGGACGAGACCCCGGAGGGCCGCTCGATCGTGACCCTGGCGCGCGAGAAGTATGGTCTCACCGACGCGGGCGACCCCACAGCGGCGTTTATCCCCTTCTCAGCGACGACTCGTATGAGCGGCGTCGATGTCCAGGAAACCCAGAATGGTCATGCGGGCGTGCATTCCATTCGCAAAGGGGCCGGCGACTCGGTCGCCGCCTATGTGGCGGAACACGGCGGCTCAGAAAGCTCCGAACTGACGGGGATCGTGAACAGCATTGCCAGCGCGGGCAGCACACCCCTGGTGGTGGCAGAGGTGCTGAGCGGCGACAATGGCGCCCGCGAGCAGGCCCGTGTGTTGGGGGTGATTGAACTCAAAGATATCGTCAAGGGTGGCATGCGCGAGCGCTTCGACCAGATGCGCCGCATGGGCATCCGGACCGTCATGATTACTGGCGACAATCCGCTGACCGCCGCCGCCATTGCCAAAGAGGCGGGCGTTGATGACTTCCTGGCGCAGGCCACGCCGGAGACCAAGATGCGGCTGATCAAAGAGCAGCAGACGGGTGGACGCATGGTGGCGATGACGGGCGATGGCACCAACGATGCCCCGGCGCTGGCCCAGGCCGACGTCGGCGTGGCCATGAACACAGGGACGCAGGCCGCCAAAGAAGCGGCCAACATGGTCGACCTCGACTCCAACCCCACCAAGCTGATTGAGGTGGTGGAGGTCGGCAAGCAGCTCTTGATCACGCGCGGGGCGCTCACGACCTTCAGCATCGCCAACGATGTCGCCAAATACTTCGCGATCATCCCGGCAGCCTTCGCCGCGACGTATCCGCAGTTGAACGCGCTCAATATCATGCAATTAGCGACGCCGCACAGCGCCGTGCTCTCGGCGGTGATCTTCAATGCCCTGGTCATCATCGCCCTGGTTCCTCTGGCCCTGCGCGGCATCAAGTTCCGCCCGGTCGGGGCGGGCGCGCTGCTGCGCCGGAACCTCTTGATCTACGGCGTCGGAGGTATCATTGTGCCGTTCCTGGGGATTAAAGCTATCGACCTTATCTTACAGGTGCTGCACCTGACGATGTAAGGCAAGAGGCAGAAAAAAGGGGGAAGCGTTCCCCTAAAATGGGGGGACGCTTCCTGGTTTGAGAAGGACACAGAAGATGAAAACATTTGTGACGAAGTACCTGCGCCCGGCGGTGGTGTTGACTCTGCTCCTCACCATCGTGACCGGCTTCCTCTATCCGGGCATCGTGACGGGCCTGGCCCAGTTGATCTTCCCCTATCAGGCCAACGGCAGTCTGCTGAAGGCCTCCAATGGGCAAGTGATCGGCTCCGACCTGATCGGGCAGTACTGGAGCAAGCCCGGATACTTTCACGGGCGGCCCTCGGTGACGGTCAACCCGGCGACCGGGACGCCGGAGCCGTATGCCGCCGACAACTCCACGGCCTCGAACTCGGGACCCACCAATGGCGCGTTCATCCAAACCGTGCAGCAGCGCGTGGCCCAACTGAAGAAGGAGAATCCGAACGCGCCTGCCGGCTCCGTGCCTGTGGACCTGGTGACGGCATCGGGATCGGGGCTTGACCCGGACATTACGATCGCGGGCGCCATGTACCAGGTCCCGCGCATAGCGGCAGCACGCGGCTTGAGTCAAGATGTGGTCACGAAGCTCGTCACGGATCACGAGAGCGGGCGCTTCCTGGGGATCTTCGGCGAACCCTATGTCAATGTGCTCGACCTGAACCTGGCGCTCGACGCGTGTGCCGCGCATCCTTCGTCGTGTTGATAGTGGAAAATGTCAATGTGCTCAATGTAAACGTGGCGCCTGGCGCGCAATACGAGTGAGGCCATGAAAGAGCAACCACCTGACAAAGAGCAACGCGAGCGTGAGGAGGGCCGTCCTGATCCAGAGGAGCTGCTGCGTCGCTACAACCTGCGTGATCGCGACCTGGCAGCAACTCCTCCGCGGGCCATGCCTGCCAATGGTGATGAGGAGGAGGATGATGATCTTCCCGTTCCGGCTTCCGGGCGCTACCAGCGCAGGCGCGGCCACCTGCGCATCTACCTGGCCTCGGCAGCCGGCTCAGGCAAGACATATACCATGCTCAATGAGGGCCATCGCCGCGAGGGCCGCGGTACCGATGTTGTGATCGGCTATGTGGAGACGCATGGACGAGCGCAGACACAGGCGCAGATCGGCGACCTGGAGGTCATGCCGCGCAAGAGCGTGGCGTACCGGGGCGTCACGCTCGAAGAGATGGATAGCGAGGCCATCATCGCGCGCCACCCCAGAGTGGCGCTGGTCGACGAACTGGCGCACACCAATGTGCCCGGCTCCACGCACGCCAAGCGCTACCAGGATGTGCTGGAGATTCTCGACGCGGGTATCGATGTGGTGACGACGCTCAATATCCAGCACCTGGAGAGCCTGAACGACCTGGTGGCGAGCATCACAGGCGTGCGCGTGCGCGAAACCCTGCCCGACTGGGTGCTGGACCAGGCCGACGAGGTGGAGCTGATCGATATCTCGCCGCATGCCCTGCGCCAGCGTATGAAACACGGCAATATCTACCCGCCCGAACGCATCGAGACCGCGCTCAGCCACTTTTTCCGTGAGGGAAACCTGACAGCGCTGCGCGAGTTGGCCCTGCGGCGCGTCGCCGAGAAAACCGAATCCCAGCTTGAGCAATACATGACCGAGCACGGCATCAGCGAATACCGGCCGGCCAGTGAACGCGTGCTGGTGGGCTTCGACGCCCGGCCCCACACGCGCGAGGTCATCCGCGATGCCTGGCGGCTGGCCCATGGGCTGCATGCTGATTTGATCGCGGTGTGTATCCAGCCAGAGGGCTACCTGGCCTTCACGAGTGCGCTCACCAGGTGGCTCAAGTACCGGGGAGACGCGCAGCGAGTTCGGGAGGCGGCCCTGCGTCGTCTGGAGGAACACGCCGTGCTCGCCGAGGATCTGGGGGCCGAGGTGATCCGCACCAGCAGCCCGGATATCGCGCGCAAACTGGTGGAGATCGCCCGTGAGCGGCAGGTCACCCAACTGGTGCTGGGTCAGCCCGCCCGCAGCCATTGGGAAGAACTTATTCGTGGCTCGATCGTGAATCGCCTGCTACGGCTGAGTACCGGAATGGATATTCACCTTGTTCCGCGCAACGAAGAGGAATAACCTGAAAAGTAGCGAAGTTGGAGAGGAAGGCAACAGAAGCGATATACATATCCAGGTTCTCCATCGAAAGAGGGAGAAAGAAATGGCTCTTTAGCATGATGCCAAAGCGATGACCGCTCTCTATACTTGCAGGCGAAAGAAGTGTTCCGACAGGAAATAGGGAGGAAAGCATATGCAACCTACAGCAACTTCGAGCCAGCGTCCATATGTGAGTTCGACGCAGCACGATTCTGAACTGGAACTGGCTCTGGGGTATAACGGCCTGAGCCGCGCCTTCGGCGTTGGCGCGGCGAACATCAGCGGTTCGCGAAGCCAGGGAAGCGCCACGACGCTCAACTCCACCTCTCTCCTGGTGATTTTTGGCCTGATAGATACGGGGCGGCCTGGCCCGTTGCGCCTGCTGAATGCTCAATTGGGAGGGCAGGTTGGCTGGCTGTTGCTTTTCGCCATATTCGGCCTGGTGGCTGTGATAAAATGGCGAAGACTACGCCTGCCCCGGCGACCATACGAACAAGGGATCTTGCTCTGGGGCGGCTGGTTTCTCACGCTATTACTTTTCTTTAGCTTCGCGCTTTTTGACCATGCCTATTATATGGTCACCTTTGCGCCGGCTATTTGCGCGCTGGTGGGCATTGGCGGTGTGGCGATGTACCGGGCGTACCGCGAGCGTTCCGGCTGGCGCGGCTGGCTGCTTCCACTCGCGCTGCTTGCGACTGTTCTGGCACAAGAGGGTATCCTGATCGTTTTCCCGCGCTGGAATGGCGCCCTCGCGCCCGCGATTATTGGTCTGGGTCTGCTCAGCGCGCTGGCGCTGATTATTGCACGCTTGGTCCCGCGCCTGCCCCAGATCAAGCTGGCTACACCATTGATGGCTGTCGGCCTTGTGGCTGTGCTCATCGCTCCTGCTATCTGGTCGGCTGTGCCGCTGGCAACGGGAAATGATACCATTGATCCGCTCGCCGGACCCCCACGCGCGGCCAATGTCCTGGCGGTTATCGCGCATGCTTTCCTGCCGGAGAGTGTCGTTGCCCAGCCGGAATTGATCCGCTATTTGCTGGCGCACCAGGGGCAGGCGCGCTACCTGGTTGCCACGGTCAACGCGCCAACCGCGGCCCCGTTTATCCTCGACACAGGCAAAGCGGTTATGGCGCTTGGCGGTTTTAACGGCTTTGACACGACTGTGACGGCTCAGCAGGTTGCGCGGGGAAGTGTGCGTTTCTTTCTCCTCCCCTCGTTCGCGCCTGGCCTGCTGAACACCTTGCCCGCTGGTTTGCGCAACGCCTTTGCAGAGATCTTGCGTTTGCAGCAGGCCAACAATCAGCAACTGCCACTGCCCATTCAGCCAGCCATTGTCCAATGGGTCAATGCCAACTGCACGGTTGTCCCGCGCGCTGTCGCGGAGCCTGGCATACAAGGCCCTGAGGAGACGGTAGATCTAGGGGAAACCTATACATTCCCCACGCAATTATTCGATTGCGCGTCCAGGGCGGCCTGATATACTTGTGCCCCCTTCATCAAGTATATGCTCTGGCTTGCAAATTGAATAGTTCAGCGTAGCGCCCGTTGAGGGCCATGAGTTCGTCGTGGGAACCGTTTTCGCGGATGGTGCCATGCTCAAGGACAAAGATGCGGTCAGCCAGGCGCACAGTGCTGAAACGGTGGCTGATGAAAAGTGTGGTCTTGCCTTTGGTCAATTCGCGAAAACGCGTGAATATCTCGTACTCCGCCTCGGCGTCAAGAGCGCTGGTTGGGGTATTGCTCATTCTTGGCTTCTGCCTGTGTATGATGTTTTACGGCCTCATCAGCGCCCATGTGGCCAGCTCGCGCCTGGCAGTCTATCGCGGCAAGGAAGATCGCGAAGCTCGCGCACTACGTTTACAAGACGCTGTGTATCGCCATCTCCCTCACGGTGAATGGCGCTCTGCCTTTCTTCTCAGCAATCTTGCTTGGGCGCTTGCTGGCTTATAACTTCTTGTTCGCCTCCTCCATCCAGTGCCTGTGCCTTATCATTGATGCGTGGCAGCTTCAACCGTGGAGAAAAGTCATCTTGACTACAGCACGAGGATAGAGTGTGCGCGCTACTTGAAAAGGAGATGGTATGAGCGAACAGATTACAGTCGTGCTGGTGGACGATCATCGCATCGTGCGCAAAGGTTTGCAGCGCGTGCTAGAAATGTATGAGGACATGAGGGTTGTGGGTGAGGCCGCCAGTGGCGAAGAGTTGCTCCAGCATATCGAAGAGTGGCTACCGGATGTCGTCGTGCTGGATATGCTGATGCCAGGCGGCATCGATGGCGTGGAGACCATGCGCCGTTTGCACGAGCTGGCGCCAGGGATCAGCGTCGTGGTACTGACCAGTTCCGCAGACGACACGCGCGTCGTCGCGGCTCTACGCGTTGGTGCCGCCGGCTATGTGCGCAAAGAGGCCGATCCTGAGCTACTCATCTCGTCTATTCGTGCAGCGGCTCACGGCCAGTCCTTGCTTGATCCCTCGGTGGCAAATGTGCTGATGTACGAACTGATGAATAATGGCGAGCGACCGCCTGCCCTGACCGGACGCGAGCGGGCGGTATTATGTCAACTGGCTTTGGGACAAACCAATCGCGAAATCGCAGAAGCTCTCGTAATTACCGAGCAAACAGTGAAGACGCACGTAGGCAATATTCTGACAAAATTGCAACTGACGCACCGCACACAGGCAGCCATCTACGCACTCAAGAAAGGCTTTATCACGCTCGACGAAATCCAACTCCCCTTTCAACTGGAGAAAACTGATTAGATCAGGCGCATTACGTCCAGTCGCCAGGTATTCGACATCTTACACTTCAGCCCATAAGCGCTCCAATGCGACGGTTTGCTGTAGGGTTTCGCGAGCGCCTTCCCACAAGAGCTGCGCGCGGGCGTACAAACGCTGGCACTCGCGCTACAGGCACAGTAATCGCGGGCCGTCAGATATGTTTGCGAAAGGCTCCAGCGGATGCGTAGATCCGCCGTAACCTTTCACAAAACAGTGATAGTTACCCTCTCAACGGGGAGCGCACGCGCGCCGGAGCGGTGCGCGTGCGTCTCATTGTCGCGCTGAATATGCTATTATGAGTCATCCTGATGGATGAGCTGATACTCCTCCTTTCCTCATCACAAAATCTCGATGCCGTTGACCTGGGCGTTGTCCTTGACCGTGGTGAACTGGAGCGTGATCTTGCCAGTGCTGTCCGCCGTCGCGGTGAACTGCTCGACCACGGCTTTGTTGGCCGCCCCGGCGGCCGCCACGATATCGAAGTTGGTCAGCACCTGCTGGCCGTTGATGCTGACGTTGAAGGTGCGCGCGCCCACTGCTGTCCAGTAGGTCTCCGCGAAGTGCAGCCGCACCGTGTAGCTCTTGCCAGCCGTCAGACCGGGGACGGCGTAGCTAAAAGATGTGCCGACACGATTGCTCTGATAGACCGCCTGGGGCGCGGGATTGCTCACGCCGCTGGTATCAATGGCTTTGGTGACGCTCACAGTCGAGCCGCCTGTAAAGTCGGTGTCGGCCACGAACATGCCGCTGGCTGACCCGCCAGAGTTAATCCGCACACCGTTGGGAGGCGGCGTGGATGTGGGCGTGGGCGTGGGAGGAGCGCTGCCTCCTAAAATCTCGATGCCGTTGACCTGGGCGTTGTCCTTGACCGTGGTGAACTGGAGCGTGATCTTGCCGGTGCTATCCGCCGTCGCGGTGAACTGCTGCACCGTCGCTTTGTTGGCCGCCCCGGCGCTCGCCACGATGTCGAAGTTGGTCAGCACCTGCTGGCCGTTGATGCTGACATTAAAGGTGCGCTGGCCCGCCGCTGTCCAGTAGGTCTCCGCGAAGTGCAGCCGCACCGTGTAGCTCTTGCCGGCAGTCAGGCCGGGGACGG
>JBDTHH010000032.1:0-18463 GCA_039937055.1 Ktedonobacteraceae bacterium
TTCACGCCAACGATCACGCGCTTGTGCTGGTCGATCTCCTGCTGGTAGCGGTAGGCGGACTCCGCGATCTCACGTTGGAAGAAACCGTTCTCGATGCAGGGCAGGACGCCGCCAAGCTCATCGATGCGCTTGAGATAGTCCATTGCCGCGCGCTCGGTCTCGTCGGTCAGGGACTCGATGAAGTAGGAGCCACCCAGGGGATCGACCGTATTGACGACGCCACTCTCGTGGGCGATGATCTGCTGGGTGCGCAGGGCGAGCAGCACGGCGCGCTCGGTCGGCAGGGCCAGGGCCTCATCCAGCGAGTTGGTATGCAGCGAGTTGGTACCGCCGAGCACGGCCGCCAGAGCCTGCACTGCCGTGCGCATGATATTATTTTCGGGCTGCTGAGCCGTCAGCGAGACGCCGGCCGTCTGCGCGTGACAACGCATCATCCACGAACGCGGGTCTTGTGCGCCATAGCGCTCGCGCATGAGCCTGCCCCAGAGACGCCGGCCGGCACGGAACTTGGCGATCTCCTCGAAGAAGTCGTTATGGACATCGAAAAAGAAAGAGAGGCGAGGCGCGAACTCGTCGATCTTGAGACCACGCTCAAGGGCCGCGTCCACGTATGCCAGGCCGTCGGCGATAGTGAAGGCCAGTTCCTGGACAGCGGTCGCGCCAGCCTCGCGAATGTGGTAGCCGCTGATGCTGATGGTATTCCAGCGCGGCATATGGCGCGTCCCGAACTCGATGGTGTCCGTGACCAGGCGCATTGAGGGCTTCGGAGGGAAGAGAAATTCCTTCTGCGCGCTATACTCTTTCAAGATATCATTCTGGAGCGTGCCGCCAAGCTTCGCCATCGGGAAGCCGTTCTTCTCGGCGTTGACGATATACATGGCCCAGATGACCGCCGCCGGGCTGTTGATGGTCATCGAGGTCGTGATCTGGTCGAGCGGCAGATCTTTGAACAGGATCTCCATATCGGCCAGCGAAGAGATGGCCACGCCGCATTTGCCGAACTCGCCAGCCGCCATGTGGTGATCGGTATCGTAGCCATAAAGCGTCGGCATATCGAAAGCGGTCGAGAGGCCTGTCTGTCCCTGCTTGAGCAGGTACTTGAAGCGCGCATTGGTATCTTCGGCGGTACCGAAGCCGGCAAACATGCGCATCGTCCACGGCCTGGCGCGATACATCGTTGGCTGCACGCCGCGCGTGTAGGGATACTCGCCGGGCAGGCCGACATCGCGCGTGTAGTCCAGACGCTGGTTATCCAGCGGTGTATACACGCGATTGACCGGCACACTTGACGTGGTGAACAGGTTATCACGTTCTGGGATGCGTTGCAGAGATTGCCGGAGCATGGTCTCCTCCCAGCGCTGCTGTTCCACCTCCAGGCGCTCTAATTCCGCTTTATCAAACAGGGTAGCCTGCTCTACAGCAGGCGGCCCTGTTCTTGTCGTCTTCACCGGTTTTTGCTCAAGCATGCTTGATGACTCCTCTTCGTTGAGCGAGATACAGGCGAGCGCCGCAGCCACACACTTCTTCCATGGCCCTCGCGCAAACAGATGTGCTGATTACAGATATTGTACCATATGGCACGCTGTTTACATGACAGGCCCTTCCCGCGTATAGCAAGATCTGGCATGTGTATGACAGGATCTGAGGCGCATACGATTTTCTATTGCTTTAGCGCGATTCAAGTGGCTTCTTGCTGGAGGGCATCCAGGGCACTGCCCATGGCTTCGGTGGTGAAGTAGTCTTCCACGCCGATGCCTGCGCCGGGCTTACTGACGTAGATCTGGAAGTCGGGCGTGAGGCGATAGACGAAACCGTGGTAGGTGGACTGGTAAAAATGCTCGCTCAGGACTGCTATGAGTTGCTGTTCCTGAGGCGCAAAGCGCTGTTGGTAGGTCTGGTTATAGAGATGCAATCCGATCAGGGTGAGGCTCTGGCTTCTTGTCTCTTTATAATCGGTTTTGAGCTGGCCGCTGTCCATCTCAAGCGCGAAGAAAAAGCCGCCGCGCGCCGTGTCCCAGAGGCCACTGGCGCCGAATAAGCTCTGTAGCACCTGGCCCGCTGTGTCAAGGTATTGCTGACGATGGGTGAGTGTATAGGCTGTGACCAGGGCACTGGCTGCCTCTCCTTGAGTGCTGGGCCGCGCCTGGGGGTCGAGAGGATGATCCTGTCCGTTGCTGCCGACAATCATGGTATCGTAGAAGAGGTGATAGCGGCTATTGAACGCGGCGGCGATGACATGCTCTATCGTCCTCTCGCCAGCGCTCACGCGATCAGGCTCGTGCCAGCGCTTGCCGGCGTCGATCAGGGCAGCCCCGCATTGCAGGGTGTGGTTAGGTGTATAATCCCCCGGCGTGTGGAGGTGGTCATAGACGTTGCCCAGCGCGGAATCATACCACGTTGTGTACAAATTCTCGGCCAGCGTATGCGCCTCATTGACAAGATCAGTATTCTGAAGCAGCAAGCCGCTCTTGAGCAGGTAGAAGTAAATCCAGCCCTTGGGTACGCTATACCGCTTAAAATCGGCCAGCACCAGCGCGGTTGCCCGGCTCAGGTCGCTATCATAAGTATGCAGCGAGGGATGGAGCTGGCGGTACTCGGCGAGGACGGTAAGATACAGGAGGTCTACCTGTGGATCATGATCGTTCTGCGCGTTACCGGTAGGGCCGGGCCGGGTGGCGTTGGTGATGGCCGGGTCGCTCATCTTCCAGTTGATGAACAGGCCGCCGGTTACCAGACCCTTTGTCATAGCTCTGGGATTCCACGCGTGCTGGTGCATATTGGTAAGCACCTGGTCAACCAGCGCATCAATGGCCCCCTCAGCGTGAGAGGCCTGGGCAGGAAGCAGGCTGGTATGATCCGACCCGGATGGCACACCGGGCAGAGCGCAGCCTACCAGCAGGACAATGCAGAAGAGCAGCAACCCATAGCGGGCGATTTGCATGTTAGTATACCTCATATTTTTTTCAATCCTATTTCAATCCCTTATGCTGGGCGAAAATATACGGCCGAGCCGTAGCCTTCGAACACCAGGTGCAAGTCAGGCGGAAACACAAAGCGTTTCATGACCTCCGCTTGATACGAGCTATTATCCGAGATAATCCAGACGCGGGCATGGGCGGCTAGAACGGCCTGGAAGTCATCCTGGTTGAACAGAGCCTGGGAGTTGGAGGCGGTTTCAATCAGGTGGCCATCGCGCTCAATGATATACAGCGCCCGGTCTATGGAAAAGTAGTAATCAGCGTGGCCGACGTAGTAGAGCACGCTATTGGGTGGGGATACAGCGATCACGATGTCGCCGGGTTTCCAGTGCTGATGCATATACTGCCCAACGGCATCGTAGTCCGCGTAATGGCGATGATAAGAGAAACCCATGACGCGACTGACGAACAGGTTGTAGTTGCTCACGGGAAGCATAGGAGAAAGCAGCACGATGGCACAGACAAGGCTGGCGGTACCCGCCAGCAGCACACGCGTGGGCCTGGGCAGGTGATGGCTCCTTTCACCAACATATGCTCTCTCGCCGGTCCCATTCCCCCTGTAGCCGCCCGCATGCACACAGATAGGGGGAATAGGCTCAGACACGGAAGAGTGCTGGGAAGAGCGTGCGAAGGCCCACATCGCGCGCAGCATAACCAGCAGCGCGTAGGCGCCCATCAGGTAGTAGATAGGCAGGAATGTATAGATGTAGCGGTCGGCCTGAAAGGTAAACAACAGTACGAGCGTGAGCAGAGTCGTCACCAGAAACAGAGCACAATATTGTGCCCGCCTATCTGTGCTGCGCGCGGCCCAGATGCAACCGAAGGTAGCGGGCAGCGAATTCAGGGTGATCCAGGGCAGTGTGCCATAGCCTAGCACATTTGGGGCGTATAAAAGAGACAGGTAGTAGACGATATTATCCGTAGTGAACCACACAAGCGGTCGTTCTGTGGTATCCGTACCAAGCGTGGGGGGATGGCTGAAGCGTGCAATCAGCAGTTGTGCGCCGATGACGCCCACGCAGAGCGCGGCGGCACACCACCAGTGCTTCTGGTACAGAACTGCTGGCAGGCGGTGTGCTGCATCTCTGCTCGCCAGCAAGACGCAGAGCACAATGCCGGGCAGGATGATAAACGTCTCTTCGTGGCTCAGATATGTGAGAATCAGGCAGACCGCCGCGCCATAGATCGGGTATACTCTTCGCCGTTCTTGAGTGGCCCTATAGAAGAGGAACACGGTCAGCAGCGTCATGAGTTGGGCCTGCTCGTACATACGCATCTGGCGCGACCAGACAAGGCAGATAGGAGAGAGCGCCAGCATAGCTGTCGCCAGGAGTGCGGTGCGCCGCTCAAAAAAGTAGCAGCCCACGATATAGAGCAAGGGCAGGCTCGCCACATATTCCAGGGCGCTGATGGCTCTTGTCATACCATCCTGCTCACCAAAAAGCGTTGTCCAGAGCGCGAGTAGATAGGAATAAAGTTCTGCTTTAGGGTAGAGGAAGCCCGAAGGGAAGAACGGCAGACCGTGGGCCAGGATACCGCGCGAGGCGTAGTAGCTTGATAGTTCATCCTGCCAATAAGGTTCGTAGGCCAGGTTGTAGCAGCTCAACGGGATCGCCAGGAGCACGAGCAGCACAAGCGCCCAATGTGCGTGTAGCCAACGCCAGGCACGCTGCCTGAAGGTATGCGAGACCACCGGTGTTGCATTCCGTAGCGCGTGGCTTGCCTCGCCGTCCCTGTAGCCCCAGGACGGCGAGGCACGCCACGCGTTACGGATCTCCTTGCCCGCGACATCAGAGATACAGTGCTGTTTTTGCCCGGCGCGAACATTCAGCGCGAGCAAGAGCAAGCCAGCGCAGGTCAGCGCCAGTAGCACAGTAGCCCAGGGCCAGGTATAGGGGAAGGGCCGTACCATCTGTGGCTCGCGCGCGAACGCCACCAGCACACTTTCAAAAGCTACAGCGGGAAGATAGGCCAGGCTCATAGCTTCAAGCATAGCTCGCAAGGGACGCGAGTAGCGGCGCGCGAGGTACAACGCCAGCAGCAGCCATGAGCCGAGCACAAGCACGATACTCCCCAACATGGTCTGCGCTACAAGATCAAGCGGCATACTTTGCACCCCACGCGGCGTCACATTCGCCGGCAGGTAGAATGCATGTACGGGACCGGGGCGAGCTATCAGAATGGCTGCCGGCCACGAGGAGATAGCGCTACCGTCCGTTGTCCAGCCGGCAACGGCGTGCTCTGAGGCATGCCAGCCACCATTGGGGGTCAACCAGGTATGACGCCCCCAGGCATCGCTGGAGACGAGATCCAGGGTTATGGCAGCGCTCAAGGTATCTAAGCCGGCGCGCGCGGCACTGACCCCCGGTGTAGCGGCATGCACTGCGATAGTATTTATGCCAGGGTGGAGGTAGGGCGAGATATCGTACACTCCAAGTTCAAGCCCCGTCTTATACTGCACAGGAGTGCCATCATCGCTGAGGTAGCTCGCCAGATTTTCCTCATGGATAAGCGGCTGGCCAGTCCACACGATCAACAGGTGACCGTTGATAGAGACATCAGCGGTCCCGGTGGCGGCGAGGCGCAACCACGTTTCAGAGCTTCCCAGGGGCAGCGAGACCTGACGGACAAAGTACGCGTCAGGAGTGTAGCCCGCGCTCAACCAGTGCAGGGGCAGCGGCTGCTCATAGATCAGGGGATCGACCGTCAACATAGGTGCGGCAGGCGCACCGCCAGCGAGCTGTATGGAGGGCCAGGCGCTGGCATCAAAGTCAAGGTTGGCCCAGGCACTTAGCGAGGAGGCATAGCGGGGATGCGCGAGCGCGCTCCTGACGGTGGCGACCCAGCCATTACCTGAACCATAACGATAGAGTGCATGGCCCTGGACAATACCCAGGCTTGCGCGCACGCCGGGTATATGTTCATCAATATTAGCGACACGCAGGGCAATAACATTCTTGCCGGCATGCAGTGTCGCGGAGACATCGTATACATACGCGCGCGAGGCGACTCCCTGGGAGAAATCAAGGGCATTCGAGCCGATAGAGATGCCATTCACGTAGAGGCGGAAGACCTGGTTAGCCGCCACGGTCACCGCTGCACTATCGGGCAAAGTGCTCAAAGTAGTGGCATAGCGAAAATAGGCAACCGGGGCCTGCCCATCGGCGGCCTGTACCCAGCGCGACGCTCCCCAGGCAGGTGGGAAACTGGCGGCTTGTGGAACAAGTAGCAGTTGGTAAGAAAACCAGGATGTGCCTAGACAAGCGAGGGCCATACATACCCAGAGCAAAGCATGGATAGCCGGCATTCTGCTCCAGAGCGACTGCCACGCCCGTGCGCGAGGCAGCATGTTATCCTGCACAGGTATCGCTTCCTCAAATTGTGTTATCGTGGTGAATACACTCGAAGATTTCATGACCTATCTCCCCCTTCCAGCTCCCGCGTAGAGCACTAATGCAGACCCGATAATTCTTCACGAGCAGTAGTGTTCCGATAATCTGGATCAAGCTGCTCAGCCTTGAACAGTAGATCCCGCGCCAGGGTGTACCTGCCCTGGCCCATCTCACTTGTGGCTATATAGGTATAGGCCGATGACCATATATCGGTATTGGCTCCTAGCTTCAGGACAATGTTCATCTGTGCGGCACACAGGGCATAATTATGCAAGTTACACTGGACGCGCCCGAACATATATTGGCCATACACATTGGCAGGAGCTATCTTGTGCAAGAGTTGCAGCCATGCCAGGCCGGTATCATCATGGGCGGGTCTTGCTACTACAGAACCACCTGGCCGCTCCGCGAACTCCGCCAGGTGCGCAAGTGTGGTACTCATTTCAGCGAGCACCCATGGCGTTTCCCGCTGGTGTTGCCATACAACGAGTAGTTGCTGGTAACCGTCAGCGTAGTCTTTCTGGGTAGCATACACATGGGCCAGGTACGCGCGACTATCATCGTTCGGTGTTTGGGGCGCTAAAAAATAAAGCGCCTGGCCCCGCTCGATATGATAAGCAGCTCCCTGGTTCAGGCTCGGATTGAGGATGAGAGCCGCATGCAGCCAGTTCAACGTCTGCGTATAGCGACCATCCGCCAGGGATACTCTGGCCTCGTACTCGCAGGCCAGCGCAGCGGTACCGCGTCCGATCACAAGCAGGAGCACGCAGACCGCGATGGTCCATACACAGGCGCGCCGCCTGTGATCGACAGAGGTGCGCGCCGGTAGAGTAGAGAAGCGTTTGTAGACTATAAGAAGCCAGGCACTTATGCATGGTAGAGCGACGCCAATCGATAGCTGGTTTATCAGCAACGCACCTCGCCCAGTGAGCGTCGTCACATCCAGCATAAATGGAGCAACGAAGATACGATCGCGCGGAAATTTATAGCCAAAGTGCTGCTCAACCAGGAGCACCTGGACCTTATGCTGCGCGAGGTCACTGATGCCGTGCGTATCGCTACAGAGGTACTGGAACAGGAACAAGACTATAGGAACCAGACACAAGCAACCGGCTGCAATATAACTGCGAGGAAGGCTGATATGGACCTTGAGCGGTCGCCAGGCAGCGCAAGCCAGCAGCAAGGCATAGCAGGCACAACAGAGACAGAGCGAGCCATAGCTGAGCGCGGCGGCGCGAAACTGCCAGCCAGCATCAACAGGCAGGCTCCAGGCAGCGTAGGCACCCATCAGGGGATCGTTGAGCCAGGGCAGAAAACTGGCGACAAGCATCAACCCGCCCGCGCAGAGAGGGACGATCACCTGTAATCGTCCGGGCCTGCCTGTCTGTAATCGGCCCACTCTGCCTGTACCGAGAAACCAGAGTTGCTTACTGCTAAGCATAGCGTCACCCCCTTCTTTGCGCTCGATCTCAAGCGGAGAGCCGTTCGGTACCCACAACGCGCACCAGTTGGCCGTCACGCAATCTATCCAGCCCGATCAACACAACCCGGTCGCCGTTGCCAAGGCCTGCGTCTATATACAGGGTATCAACAGAGCGTGCCAGCACATGCACCTGACGCAGGTAGGCATGCTGCCCGTTGACAATAAACACAATGGATGCGTGACCGGGATCAAGCACAGCCATGCGTGGAACGACGGCCGCGCGTCCCGCGCTCTGGATACGCACAAAAGCGCTCATGCCGGGCAGAAGTTTTTTGGCGGCATTGTCTACCTGCACCCAGACCTCAAACGTATCCGTCTGGGGATCGGCCTGGGGAATAATTGAGGTCACCTTCGCGGCCATAGTGAGATCGGGCAGAGCCGACGGTGTAACAAGGGCGGATTGACCCGGATACACCTGACCCAGATTCGCCAGAGGGATCTTTACATGCACAATTACCGCGGCTTCGTCCATAATCGTCAACAGGGGAGCATCGGCCGCGAAGACCTCGCCAGGATTGACATTGATGGCCGTTATCACGCCATTCATGGGCGAGATCAAGTTCCCAGCATGCAGCAGGGGAGAGGAGGTCTGGGCCACCAGAGAATCGTAACGGCTTTTCGCCAGTCTATACTGCCGCTGAGCCTGGGCAACTGAGACCTGATTCCCGCTCGCCGAGACAGTGTTAAGGTAAGCCTGCGCGGCGTCAACCTCGTCAGCCGCCTGTTTCACCTGGATAGTCAACTGCTTAGGATCAAGCTGAATGAGCGCTTGATTGGTAGAAACCCGATCTCCCGCCCTGACAAACAGAGAGACAACCCGCTCTGAAACCGGGTACGAGAGGTCCAACTGCTGGCGCGGGAAGACAATGCCTCCACCGCCAATAGAGCTGGTTACATCCTGGACTTTGATCTGATAGACGGTTACATCCTGCGCGGCCTTTGATAACTGCACCACGGTGAAGACTGCCGCACCCAACAGGGCCAGAATTGCCAGGAGCGTAACAAGAACCAGCAAGCCATTTTTACCTCGCCCTGGCGATTGGCGGGGATACCGTCCTTCGCGCGAGGAGAAGGCGAACTGGGGATATGCTCTTTTGTGCATCTGCGCAGCATCAGAGGATACAGAGGATACAGAGGATACAGAGGCTATAGACGCCGTGTTCTGCTGCTCAGCACGCAACAATACTGCCTCCGAGACAGGTAGGGGCAAGGTCGGCAGCTCTGGCAAATCCTCGGCTTCTGTCGTAGAAAGTTCCACTCTGCGGGGAAGAGACGACCGCGGCGCATCCTGAAATTGGTGATGCATACGTGAACCATTTACCATCATTATTCCCTTTCCAGTTACTTGGATATATTTGAATATATTTATTCAAGGCGCGTACGGATGGCCTTCTTCCCGCTGATGGTGAGATAGATGCATCCGCCGATGAGACCAAAGAGCAGCGCCTGAGCATCCACAAGCAGGCCCAGCAGCAGCGCTGTAGTGCTTGAGATGTGAACGGTAGCCAGGACATATACCAGGGCCGTCTCACGGAGTCCAAAGCCATTGATAGAGATAGGCAACAGGGTGATCAGCGAGATCAATGGGATAGCCACAAAGTAGAAGTACAGCGGCACATGGATGTCCAGGGCGGTCGCATAGCCGTAATAATTCAAGCAGGCGAGCGCCCAGAAAAACACACCAAAGAGCGTCGCGATACATAAAGAGCGCGGCCGCCTGACGGCGGCCAGGAGCGCGGTGCCGGTACGTAGCACAGGGCCGAGAATGCGTGGAGTAGCCCGGCGGCCCCGCAGCCGCCGGGGCAGCCAGATGGCAGAGCAGAGCACAGAGGCAATCATAGTCGTCACCAGCACGGCAAGCAGCGCGAACCCCAGCGCGACCGGAGCGGAGAAGGACGCACGCCAGAGCACGAGCACAGTTGTGGCCATCACCAGCATACCAACGAAGCCGGTAACGCGGCTCATGATGACGGCGCTGAATGCCCTCTCGTTGTCGCCCGGCGCGCGACCGGTATATAGAGCCTTCACCACATCGCCGCCGATGCCTGTTGGCAGAAAATGGCTAAAGGCGATGCCGACGACATACAAGTTTATCAGCTCGGCAAGATCAAAGCGCATGCGCTCCGCATATAACAGGCTACGCCACTGGTACGCGCTGGCCACCAGGCTGGCTGCTCCTACCACCAGGCCTAGCAGCAGGAAAGCATGGTGAACATGCAAAAGCGCGTTCGCCACCAGTCCCCAGGAGAGGGACCTGAACAGGAGCGCGAACAACGCGCTCGTTAGAGCGACGCGAAGAGCAAGTCGGCCCCATTTCCACTTCCTGCCGCCCATTCGCCGGCTCGTTGCCAGTGCTCGTTGATTGCCTGGCCACTCACCTCCGGACTGAGAGGCAGGTGGCAGCAGAAAAGGGGTAATAGTGACAGTGCCATCGGCCTGCATCTGAAAGGCCGATGGCTGGCGAGACATAGTCAGAGCGGGCGGCATCTGCGCGCCCGTGTCGCCGGAGGCACAGGCCTCCAGCGGGCGCGGCGTGATAACGGCGGGAGGCATATCCTGCGCGTCCAGAGCAACAGTCTTTCTCGTCACCAGGGTTGAGACATCGGCCTGAAGTGCTCCGAAATCGCGCAGCCGGGTGTAACGCGGCGGCGGTTGTGGTGAAACGCTCATAGCGACCTCCCTCCTATCCACAGTACCTAGAACATCTTCGCCTGTGCAAACACACTCTCAAATTGCTCAACAATATAAGCAAACTCATTTACAAGTCCTTCATCCAGAGATACCCGAGGTTGGTAGCCAATAGTCTGTCGCGCGCGCGTCGTATCGGCAAACGTGTCGCGCACATCGCCGTGCTGCTCCTCGTCGAACGTGACAGGGACATGATAGCCGCTGATCTCGCCCAGGAGCTGGATCACATGTTGTAGGGTCACACGTGACCCGCCGGCAATGTTTATGACCTCGCCAACGGCTGCCGGTGAGGTGGCGGCCAGGATATTGGCCTCGACGACATCGGAAACATAGGTAAAATCGCGCGTCTGCTGGCCATCCCCATACACGTGGATAGCTTGGCGCTCGATAATGGCGCGGCAAAAGCGATGAAACGCCATATCTGGTCGCTGGCGCGGTCCGTACACCGTGAAGTAGCGCAGCGAGACCGTGGGCACGCCAAAATTATGATAGTACAGAGAGCAGAGATGCTCCGCAGCCAGCTTGGTAACGCCATAGGGTGAAAGCGGGTGCGGCGTCACAGACTCGATCACGGGGAGCACGCTGGTATTGCCATAGACAGATGACGACGAGGCATAGACAAAACGCTGCACATGCGCGGCGCGGACCATGGTCTCCAGCAGCCGCTGGGTTGTCAGAATATTGCAGTCCACATAGCGCGAGAAGTCCTCGCCCCAGCTTTTACGCACCCCGGCCTGAGCGGCCTGGTGAAAAATCCAATCGGTCCCTTCAAGCAGGGGAAAAAGAGGGATAGAGAGCAAATCGCCCTCAATGAGAGTAAAACGCTTTGAGGAACGAACTTTTTCTAGATTGTTCTCTTTCACCTGGCGCGCATAGTAATCGATAAACGCGTCAACGCCACACACTTCATGCCCATCCGCGAGCAAGCGTTCCGCGATATGGGAGCCGACAAAACCAGCTACACCTGTAACCAGGCAACGCATAGAGATACCTTCCCTTCCACATGGACGTGATCAATCACGTCCTTACACATCGTTTATTACATCCCTATTTATCATTGTACGCAGCGTTATAACTCATCCTTAAGCGCTACAAAACACAGCTCGCTGCCTGGTCGTTGAATGCAGGCAGAGGTCCACTGGATCAAAGGGATGAAGAGGGGTGCCAGGAACACGAAGAGCCGGCCGCGCGCCATCGACCCAGGCAGGAGGCGCGATAACAGGCACCAGTAGTAGATCAAGCCGAGAGGGTCCCTGCTCTGGCTCTTCACCACGCGAAAACCAGTACCCCCCAGCAGAGCCGGTACCTCTTCGAAGACATAGCCGGCACGCATATGCCCATCCTCCGCTTCGACCTGTGGGATCGTGTGGCGGCGGGCATTGGGCACCTCCATCACAAACAGGCCGCCGCTACGCAGCATACGCTGCATCTGACGGAGCAGGGCCACATCATCCTGAATATGTTCCAGAAGAGCCAGGCAGAAGATCGCGTCGAACTGCCCCAGCTCCATTTGCGCCAGCCTGGTCACGTCGCCGGCGATGAAACGCAGTTGCTCAAAGCGCTGCCGTCGCGCTACACTTGTCGCGGTGGCAACTTTGGTGGCATCCAGTTCGATTCCGACGACATCGGCGCCACGCGCGTTCAGCATAAAAGCCAGGTCGCCGATGCCACAGCCGACATCAAGCACGCGCTTGCCATGAAAATCGTAGTTTTTCAGCAGCGAAGTCACCATATCGACGCGAATGGTCTTCCCCATCGGTGGTCGAAATAAGGCGAGGTAGCAGCGTACAACCCATGCCGGGGCATGGGAGCGCTCACGCGCCGACAAGACAAACAGGTCCGCCAGATAGCTTTTCATCACAATTCCTCTACCACACTAATCCCTAACAGCCACAGGGCGCAGGCCAGCGGCGCCCCTACACGACAGACCGGGCGCAGGCCTTGTCGGCGGGCAAGAGGAGCCGAAGCGGCGCCCCTACACGACGACCGGGCGTAGGCCAGCGGCGCCCCTACACGAAATCCTTTAGCTCACCGCGACGAGCGGCGTTGTTGTTTCCTGTTCAAGATTTGCTATGGGGGGCAGGGGGACGATGGTTCGCACCACGTAGATTGGTTTGCTCTGCGATTCGTGATAGGTGCGCATGAGCAGTTCGGCCAGCAGGCCCAGCATCAGGCAGTGCAGGCCGAAGGCTGCCAGGTGGACGGAGAGCGGAAAAAGAGCGGTGCGGTGGATACGAACGTGGGGCGGGCGCGGGCGGGCGCCCAGGGATGTCACGCCTAAGAGAGCGCTGGCCACCAGGCTGAGGAGACCGGGGAGGCCGAAGGCATAGCTCGGCTTCGTGCCAAAACTTCCCAGGAATTTCAGCGTGAGCAGGTCCAGTAGCACGCGTAGCGTGCGCGAGAGGCCATACTTCGAGGTGCCGAAGCGGCGGGCATGGTGGGCGACTTCGATCTCGGCGACAGTGGCTCCGGCAAGCGCGGCATAGGCGGGAATGAAGCGGTGCATCTCGCCATACAGGCGGATATGCTGAAATAGCTCACGCCGGTAGGCCTTCAGCGTGCAGCCATAATCATGCAGGTGCAATCCGGTTACCTGAGAGATGAGGCGATTGGCGAGCCACGAGGGAAGCTTGCGGCTCAGTTGTGCGTCTTTGCGGCTCTTGCGCCAGCCACTGACCACATCATAGCCCTGCTCCAGAGTTGCTACTAAGCGGGGAATGTCCAGCGGGTCGTTCTGCAGGTCGCCATCCATAAATACCAGGACCGCCCCGGAACTATGGGCGACGCCCGCCGCCAGCGCCGCCGTCTGGCCAAAGTTCCGCGCTAGCCGCACTATGCGCACCCACGGGTCGATCTGCGCGAGGCGCTGCAAGCCCGGAAAGGTTCCATCGGTGCTGCCATCATCAACGTAGATGACTTCATAAGAGAAAACCTGGCTCTCCAGCACCCGGTTGAGACTCTCATGCAGCCGCGGCAGGCTTTCCACTTCATTATACACAGGAATAACTATAGAGACATATTTTGATACGTTTAGCATACTCTTCCCCTACCAACTTCCTGACTATATTTGCCCTTGCTATTATTTCTAACGAGCCATTTTGAAAGTAGTAACCTCATTTTTGCATATTTACGTTATTGCTTTTAATTATACTACTTAACATATTATTTAGTGCGACTGCTTGCTGATCCAAGTAGGCACGGTGGGCAATCAACGAGATGGTGCCAGGACTCTAACAATCTTCATGGCGCGGGTATCGGGACACTTCCCCGTCCGCGTAGGGATCCGGCTTGCCGCATCCGGGGGCAGCCTCGCTTGCGAGGACGGGAGAGGCCTGCCAGACCCAAGGGCCTGCCCCCGGATGCGGCAAGCCGGATCCCTACGCGGGAGAGGGCCGGCTCACTATGTGATGAAGCTTGACAGAGCAGTAGCTACGCGAGTTTATCGTCCAGATGCTGACTTGACGTGTAGCTGGCTTGACCCGCGCGATAAACTCGCGCAGCTACGAAAGGGGGGCAGAGCATAAACATGACCTGGTATACCAGCGAGACGCGCTGTAAATGGGGAGACAGGCGAGCCTGAGCGTGTTCCGCACCATCAAGCACAACGCAGGCAGTAGGAGGTTGAGCGCTGGCTGGCCTCCCTTCCTGCGGGATGATTAGCCAGCCAGCGCTGCTGCTAGACTTCGACGGACATGGCGACGGCGCCGCCGCCGCCGAGGCAGAGGGTAGCCAGGCCGCGACCACCGCCGCGCCGGCGCAACTCGTAGATCAGAGTGATCAGGACGCGGGAACCGCTGGAGCCGATGGGATGTCCCAGAGCGATGGCGCCACCGTTGACGTTGACCCGCGACCAGTCCCAGTCAAGCTCTTTGCCGTTGGCCAGCGCCTGGGCCGCGAAGGCTTCGTTCACCTCGATCAGGTCAAAGTCGCCGATCTTCAGGCCGGTGCGTTCTAGCAGGCGTCTGACGGCGCGCGGAGGGGCGGCGAAGATGTAGCGAGGGACGATGGCGGCCGAGGCATAGCCGGTGATGCGCGCCAGTGGTGTCAGGCCGTGTGCCTGGGCGAACTCCTGGTCCACCACGATGGTGGCCGAGGCGCCATCACTGAGGCCGGGCGCGTTGCCGGCGGTGACCGTGCCGCCCTCGATGAAGGCGGGCCTGAGCTTTGTCAGGGCCTCAACCGAGGTATCGGCGCGGATCGGCTCGTCGCTATCCACCACTAACACTCCCTTCTTCTGCGGCACTTCGATGGGAACGATCTCCTCCTTGAAGCGCCCGGTGCTGGTGGCGGCGGCGGCATTTTGATGGCTGCGCAGCGAAAAACGGTCCTGCTCAGCGCGGGTGATGCCAAATTTTTCGGCGGTATACTCGGCCTCATTGCCCATATGAACGCACTCGAAGGAGCACCACAGGCCATCGCGTACCACGGAATCGATGATCTCGCCATCGCCCATGCGGTAGCCGGTGCGCGCTTTGGGGAGCAGGTAGGGGGCGTTACTCATACTCTCCATGCCGCCCGCCACAAAGGCCTGCTCGTCGCCCGCGCGGATCGACTGCGCCGCCAGCATGACGGCCTTGAGGCCGGAGCCACAGACTTTGTTGACGGTAAAGGCGGGAATATCGACCGAGAGGTCTGCGCCTATAGCCGCCTGGCGCGCCGGCGCCTGGCCAACCCCGGCGGAGACGACGTTGCCCATAATTACTTCGTCGATGCTGTCCGGCTCAATGCCTGAACGGCGCACGGCCTCTTTGATGGCCAGGGCGCCCAGTTGGGGCGCGCTAAAGCTGGCAAGGGAGCCAAGAAATTTGCCGGTCGGCGTCCTGGCGGCCCCGACGATGACGGGAATATGTTCTGCCATGATGTGTTCTCCTGGTAGCGACCACAACACTGTGGACGCGAACGTAGCACACGCTCGTTTTTTTCATTGTAGCGCGTAAGAGCAGGGAAGGTCAAATCATAGCTTGTCTGAACATGTTTCTGTGCGTTTTTCCGTTTCGCACGATGTGTGTTGTAGAAGAGAGCTTTCTTTCAGAAAGGAAACGTATGCAACACATGGATATAGAGAAGGAGCAGGCCGGAGTCGATGTCGCGCTCTACCGCCAGCATGGCCCGCGCATCTTCGCCTATATTTACCGGCAGGTTTCGTCTCAGCAGGATGCCGAAGATGTGCTGCTGGAGGTCTTTATCGCCGCCTTTAAAGCACATGACCTGGCGGGACTTCCACCAGAGCAACAGGTGGCCTGGTTGCAACAGGTCGCGCGCCATAAGGTCATCGACCTCTACAGGCGTAAGATCCAGGTCACCTTCCTGCCTTTGGAGCATGCCAGCGAGGTCATGGATCGTGATCCGACGCCAGAGCAGCACAGCATGCAGCGCGAGGCTCACGAGCAGTTGCACCAGGTACTGGCCCAGCTTTCGCCGCTTGAGCAGCAGGTGATCCACCTGCGTTTTGGCAACGGCCTGCGTTTCACGCAGATGGCCGAGATCCTCAACAAATCTGAAGGGTCCCTGCGCGCCCTGCTCAGTCGCACCCTCCGCCGCCTACGCACACTGTATCCAGAAAACGAGAGGAGATAAATAATGCAACCCCTGCATGATGCGATCCCGGAAGAACGCGACCCCCGCAACCAGGATCTGATCGACCAGCTTGGTCGAGAGTATGGCGATCCAGGAGACAAGCCGCCGCTCGAAGAGATCCAGGAACAGGCAATGGCGCGCGTCCTGACGCGCCTGCAAGCGTCTTACCAGACAGAGGAGACCACACCGCTTCAGCCTGATCTGCTACCGATCCCGCTTCAGAACGGGCGGCGAGAGAAAACCAGCAACAGCACAGCAGGCGCGTTTGGCACGCCTGCTGTGCCGCAGCACCGTCCCTTCCCGCGCATGCTGCATGTCGTAGAGAGCGCGCTGGCGGTGGCGCTGGTGGCCAGCCTGATCGTCGCCTGGCTCGTCGTCACACGCCTGCCGCATTCTCAAGGGACGCAGCCGGACCAGCGGCCGCTGTTTACCTACACCGGCCAGCGAGGAGAGACAGTCTTCGGCATGCAATGGACGCCCAGCGACCGCTACCTGACGTTTATCCTCTACAAGGGGATCACGGATTTTGGCCCGCAGCAGTACAAATTTATGGTCTGGGACAGGGAGACGGGAAAGCTGAGGCAGACCCACCTGGCCACCCAGAATGACGATGAAAAGCACATCCTGAGCGTCGATGTGTCTCTGGATGGCAGATATGCTTTCATTAAGGCTGTGAACGGAGATAAAACAACTCTAAAAATCGAGAACATGATTACCGGGCAGGTGGATTCCGTTATTACAGATAAAGTGCTATCATGGCCCCAATTCTCGCCTGATAGCACGCGCTTCGCGTATGTTGGTTCTGATAACCGCATCCATGTATGGGATCTTTTGGCGAGAAAAGCGGCGCTGGTCGGTGATCCCATTGGTGACCACTATACTATGACATGGCTATCCTGGTTGCCCAACGGAAAAAGCCTTGTACTAGAACTTTCATCCGACCCACGCTCGTGGAATACATTTCTACTACAAACCTGGAACCCGGTCACTGGCCACAAGGTACAGAGCTTTGCCTCGACGCCGAGCATGCGCATTGTACCACCAAACATACTCTCGTCAGGTGCGCTCTCGCCAGATGGTCAACGTCTGCTCACCTACAACAATACTGCTGGGATGGTGCAGGTACGCGATACCCATACATTACATGTGATCAGTACATTTCATACGGGACCGCTCGTACAAGAGGATAGCACTGGCGCCACTATCCAGGCAATACAATGGGTTGCCGATGGTCAACGTCTCTTCTCGCACGCTCCAGATGGCAAGAGTTGGCGGATCTGGGACCCTGAGACTGGCCGGGTGGTCATGAATATACCGACGAAACAACCGGACGATGGTTCTCAAATAGTTGCACCCTTCAATAGGCTTGTGCTGTCGGGATATAGGGGGAAGACCTTCGAGGTTCGAGATATGATCACAGGGAAAAGGGTCTCGACTATTCAATCTCCCTTGGGCCAGTTTACTACGTTCGGGAGGTCAACTAATGACCGGTACGTGGTAATCGGTGCCGGCGATAGCCTGAACCTCTACGATCTGCATAGCGGGAAGCGCCTAGTTGCCTATAGAGGTGATAATGCCTGGTTGTCAGACGATAGCAGGTACATTGTGATTGGGAGCGATACGCCTGTCGCGAAGCATAGCAGCGTGACGATACCTACGATCAAGGTGATGAAGGTTGGCTGAGCGAAGGGAGGTCTCTCTGGATATGGGGAGACCTCCCTTCAGGTCCTCTTCCTCACGGTCTCGCGGGCAGCTTGCCCATATGGAATCCGGGGGGCATGCTCATATCCCACATGTCGCCGGGTACCTGCGCGTCGGGGAGGAGTTTCACGGTTGCGTACATGGGTGTGCCGCTACCTGGCGCGCTGGAGAGCACATTGACGGGATGATAGTGCATATCGAGCAGCAGCACATCGCCATTGCGACAGCGGATACGATAGACCTCCACAGCGCCGAAGTGGCCCTTGCCGAGGTAGACGGCGCGTTTCGCTTGCAGATCGCCGCGCAAGGTCGCCAGGTCGAAGGCGGAGTCGTCAACGTCCCAGGCATTGGCGTCCCATTGAGCAACGTGGTGCATCATATCCAGGCCCAGCATCTTGTGGTCGTCGCCCACAGCAACGACATCCAACTGGTCGCCCATGGTCGTCTCCACGTGCATGCGGCCGCTGCTGACATCGTGATAAGTATCGATGTAGTAGCGCTTGCCGTTGCCATCGGTATGCGTTTCGCGATGATAGAGCACATAGCCGTTCCAGGAAAGCGTCTGAGGCAACACAAACGCCTGGGCAGCGGGAGCGCCGGGCAGCGCATGCAGGTATGTGCCGGTCAACAGAGCCAGCAGGAGC